>JANOCH010000070.1:0-5151 GCA_031412015.1 Chitinophagaceae bacterium | reverse complement strand
TTGGAAGACATTTCAAAACCATAAGCGCCTGCATTATAGAATACAAGATAATCTCCCTCACGAACTTCATTTAACTTCCTGTCCCAGGCAAAAGTGTCCGTTTCGCAAATATTACCGACTACAGAATAAGTTTTCAGTTCGCCTGAAGGATTACTTATATTTTCAATACGATGATAAGAATCGTAAAACATAGGACGGATCAAATGGTTGAAACCACTGTTAACACTTACAAAAGTGGTGGCGGTAGTTTCTTTCATTACATTCACCTGTGTTACAAAATAGCCGCACTCACTCACCATAAACTTACCCGGTTCAAACCATATCTGGAGGTTTTTTGCCTGGGGGTGACTGTCAAAAGCCTCTTTTACTTTTTGCGCCAGCAGATCTATATCAGTTTCCCCATCACCGGGCATATAGGGTACTTTAAATCCACCACCAAGATCAATTGATTTAAGATCTTTAAAATGAGGAATAATATCAAACAAAACTTCAATGCCTTTTACAAAAACATCCACGTCCTTAATATCACTGCCGGTATGAATGTGCAGGTCGGTAATGAAAATATTATTTTGTGAAACGATGTCCAGTATTCTGGCCATTTGGTCAACTGGTATTCCAAACTTACTTTTATCATGACCGGTTGATATTTTTAAATTCCCGCCCGCCATTATATTGGGCCGAAGGCGGATGCCAACCGGGTAGGTATGGCCGTATTTCTTGCCAAACTTCTCAAGATTCGATAAACTGTCAATGTTTATATTGACTCCCAACGTAACAGCTTCTTCTATTTCGTCAAATCCAATACCGTTGGAGGTATACAATACATTTTGCGGAAAAAATCCCGCATGCAAAGCCAGCTTGGCTTCATTGATAGAACTACAATCAATACTGGCTCCCAATGAACGCAGATACTTGAGTACAGTTATATTGGTCAGCGCCTTACATGCATAAAAAAAAACTACATTACTCTTACTGAAAGCGGTCGTCAGTTTCTTGTATTGCGCGGCGATTTTTTCCGCATGATAAACGTATACCGGTGTTCCAAATTCTTTTGCTACCTGTATTAATTGCTGAGCTGATAAATGCTGTTCGGACATAGTTGGCGAAGATAAAAAAGGCGGGGCACCGTTCCAAAGAGTGCCCCGCCTTCTGCTAAGTATTTTATTTAAAGATCAGGACTCTTCCTGGCTACCCTCGGTTTTATCTACCAGTTCACCCTCTTCGGTTACAGACAACAACAGCTCATCATCGTTATTATCCGGCTTTATTTCTTCTTCCAGGATCTCCGCGTCTTTGATTACGGTAGGCTCCACGAGTTGTTCCGCCAGCACTTCCTTTATTTTAGGCAGGTCATCAGCGGAATTAATTCCAAAATAATCCATGAAATTCCTGGAGGTGCAATATACCAGCGGATGACCCGGCATCTTTTCATTGCGACCACTGATAATGATCAATTCTTTTTCCAGCAATTTTTGAACGGCATAATCAGAACTGACACCGCGGATCGATTCTATCTCTCCCTTTGTCACCGGCTGCTTATACGCAATAATAGCCAGGGTTTCCAGGGCTGCTGCTGATAACCGTTTCAAAAACTTTTCACCGTTGAGTTGGGCGATGGTCTTATGATAATCCTTTTTGGTCAGGAACTGCCAGCCGCCACCACTTTGACGCATCTCGAATGGATAAAATTCGGAATTGTATTTTTCCGTAATCCCTTCAATGGCCGCTTCTACCTGGTCAAGTGAAATTTTATCTTCCATGAACCCAAAGGCATTGTTCACCAATTCAGTAATATCCAGGCTTGTCAGCGGCTTATCGCTGGCAAAGATCAATGCTTCGATATGCGGTATAAGATTAGTTATTTCCATGCCCCTAATCCGCCAGCTGGCGGAGAATTTTGAACCTTACTACAATCTGGTGATTTCCTTTAGTAGTAAAGCGATTATAAAAAAAATAAAAGAGCTCAATAATAATACCAGGGCGACGAAAATACACTCACCCTGTTGTAGATGAAAACGCAGTTATCAACATTTATCATTGATAAAACACCAAATGGGGAAAACATTAACGGGCTAAGGTCATCCGCCACCGCCGAGGAAGGCAACTACCCTTGTAATGCCGCGGCACCACTTACGATCTCCGTTAATTCGGTCGTAATGGCCGCTTGTCTTGCGCGGTTATAAGATATCTTCAGGCTACGCAACATCTCGTTGGCATTTTCACTGGCTTTATCCATCGCCGTCATCCTGGCTCCGTGTTCGGAAGCATTTGAATCCAAAACGGCTTTGTATAGTTGAGTATTGAGGATCTTGGGCATTAGCTCCGCCACCAGTTCCTCTTTGGATGGATCAAAAATAAAATCAGCTTTTTTATCCCCTTCTTTCTTCGCCACTTTTGGGATCGGCAAAAATCTTTCTACTTCGAAACGCTGTGTGGCGGCATTTTTAAACTGGCTATAAACGATCTCTATCACGTCAAATTGTTTCTCCTCAAAAGCCTTCATAGCAGCCAATGAAGCTTTCTGCACATTTTCAAAGGTCAATTGCAGAAAAATATCTTTGTGAGTGGCGTCTGTTTTATAATTGATCTTGGTAAAATGCTCGTATCCTTTCTTACCCATGTTCCAGATCGTCACGTTACCCTTCTTATACTGGGCTTCATATTTTTCTGCGATAGTCGCCTTCGCCAATTTTATAAGGTTGGTATTAAAGGCGCCCGCCAGTCCGCGGTCGCTGGTAATTACGATGAGCAATACTTTTTCTATCGGACGGTCAGCAGCCAGGGCCATCCCCACTTCGCCTTCGCTGTTGCTGACAATATTGCTCAACAATTCCTGCAGTTTTTTAGCGTAAGGGCGCATTTGAATAATGGCATCCTGTGCCCGGCGAAGTTTCGCAGCACTTACCATCTTCATGGCTTTAGTGATCTGTTGTGTGCTTTGTACTGATTTGATGCGGTTACGCACCTCTTTTAACTGACCAGCCATTCTATAAGTTTTGAAGTTTTTTGTCCGTGCAAAAGTCCGAAGGTTAGTTGTAAACTCCTAAAATTCGAAACAATTTGAACCCTTAAATTGGCCGCAAAAGTACAGACTGGCTACTAAAATTCAATACCAGTGCAAAAAAGAAAGTTTTCGTCTAGAAGAATGTTAATAAATAACCGGCGATCAGACCATAGAGCCCTCAATCCTTTAACTCAAATACCCTTTTCACCCCGTACGAAATGGACAACCTGCCACCTTCTTTGGTAGTTTCTTTTAAGGACTTTTCATCATCCCTGTAAAATTCAAGGGAAATCGGCCCGTTTTTAAGGTTATCCAGGTCCTGCCGGGTAATGATGATCTTTCCGTTGTGAACGGTATCCAGCCTGTCTATTCCCCGGCTGTAGAAAGAAGTGTCGGTAAGCAATACATTAATATAATCCCCGGGGGCCAATCCATCCAATTCAAATATAAGGTCATCTCTCTTTACCACTTTGGGTATTTCCGCAACTAATGAAAAAACGTTGAACTCAAATTCCTCTTTGTACTGCTTTTTATTGCCATCGGTATACAAAACCTGGTGACGGCCATCAAAATTTTTAAGGAGCCTGTTTACCTCATACCAGGCACCATTCATTCTTGAGCTGTCGACCGGAAGCAATTCGCCATCGAATTCCACTTTGGCAGGGTCTTCCAATACGAGCGTAGTACCGTTCGGGCCACCAAACCGGTACTGGAATTTAGCTGTAACATTGCCACTTTCCTCATCGCCCCATATAGTATAGTCAAAATAGACAGCATCCGGGCTCACCTCCTTGCTGTACCCGATCTCATTACTGGTGCATCCCACTAGGACGATAGTCACATACAACACCTGCGCAAAAAAGCATTTTTTAAACATACCGGTTAATTATTCCCACTCCATTTCAATGCTATAAAATCATACCATTCGTTACAGTCGGACCAATCACGAATTTTCCGACAGGTCACCACTTATTCCTGGTGGCCGCAAAAATAGGGTCTTAGCCCACATTTTTACCAATTTTTGCCTCTCATCAAGAGCGACTCAGTCGTCTACCTCTTCGGTCAATTACATTATCTTTGCTCCCCATGTCAAAATGGCCTGTTACGAACATGTAGCACCCTTTTTGACTGATTAAATTTCTTTATTAATTGAAATTCTACATTTCCCAATAATATATACTTATGATTGGTTTTTTCTCAAAGATCTTTGGAGGCAACAAATCTGAAAAAGATGTAAAAAAGATACTCCCGGTTGTTCAAAAGGTCGCCCAGCATTTCACAGGCTATGCTTCCCTGAGCAATGATCAGCTCCGCCAGAAAACGCAGGAGTTTCGACAACGCATACAGGCGCATTTGGCGCCGACAGATGAGGCGATCGCCTCAAAAAATAAACAGGCCGAAGAACTTCCTTTTAACGACCTGATGGGGAAAGATGCTATTTACCAGGAAGTGGATAAATTGAAAAAGGACAGGGATAAAAAAATTGAAGAGATACTCGAAGAAATCCTTCCCGAAGCTTTCGCCACCGTAAAAGAAACAGCCCGCCGTTTTAAGGAAAATACAGAGATCATTTCTACCGCTACGCAATTGGACCGTGACCTGAGCGTAAAAAAAGAATATATCACGATCGATAGCGACAAATCGATTTTTAATAACACCTGGTCAGCCGGCGGCAGCCCCGTTACCTGGAACATGGTTCACTATGATGTTCAGTTGATCGGTGGTACCGTTTTACATTCCGGTAAGATCGCCGAAATGGCCACGGGTGAAGGTAAAACCCTGGTATCAACCTTACCTGCTTATTTAAATGCTTTACCTGGAGAAGGAGTACACATCGTAACAGTCAATGATTACCTCGCCCGTCGTGACCAGGAATGGAACGGAACCATCTTTGAATGGCTGGGTCTGAAAGTGGATTGCATTGATAAGCACCAACCTAATTCCGAAGAAAGAAGACAAGCTTACCTGGCGGATATTACCTATGGTACGAATAATGAATTTGGTTTTGATTATCTCCGCGACAACATGGTGCATACGCCGGAAGAAATGGTACAGCGCAAACATCATTTCGCGATGGTAGATGAGGTGGATTCTGTATTGATCGACGATGCCAGAACACCTTTGATCATCTCTGGTCCTGTGGCAAG
>JANOCH010000069.1:0-3898 GCA_031412015.1 Chitinophagaceae bacterium | reverse complement strand
GATATTATGTAAGACCAGGTCTTGACTCATGAACAAAGTTTGTTTTCATCTGGATAAACTTTAAGAGAATAAACCGTTGAACAAAATAATTCTTAACCCTGCTGCCAGGTAATTAATGTTTCGAATTTAATGCATTTCCTCATTTGATAAGAATCCGCGGAAGCATCATTTGGGATCGTCGAAAAATGTTAAGGTCCGGATTAGCTAAGTTTCAGTATCTTAATCCCATGAATTTTCTACTTCGCATCTTAATTACAGCCCTGGTGGCATTTGGCCTGGCTCATTTTTTAACCGGTATACACGTTGATACTTATTGGACAGCATTAATCTTTGCATTAATACTGGCCGTTTTAAATGTGTTGGTAAAGCCGATTTTAATTTTGTTGACCTTGCCGCTAACTCTTATCACGCTGGGCCTATTCCTGTTTGTGGTGAATGCTCTTGTCGTTTTATTGGCGAGTCGTTTCGTTCGTGGCTTCAGTATTGACAATTTTTGGTGGGGCTTGTTGTTTGCTTTATTGTTATCGCTGATAACTTCGGTTATTTTTAAAGAACTCGATAAAGAAAAGAAGAAAGGGATTTTCTGACCGTTCCTATCCCGCTGTTTATTTATCCCAACTGTTTATAAATTACGATCTGCAGCAAGCAGACGCAATATGCTATTTTGCCGGGAGCGCATGCAAAAGCTCCATGCCTGTAGATGACCGCGGCTTAAATCCCGTCCATGGTTTGGCATTTGATTTTTCAGTCAGGTCCAGGTATTTGCTAAAATCTTTTTTTTGTAAATGAATACCGAGAAAAGCGGTCACAAAATGTTGATTGATATTATTAATGCGTCTTTCGTTCCAGGTCGGTTCTGAATAATGTTCATAATCTTTTAGCGCAGGACCGGGTTGCAGCGTTGCGGAAGGTGGTGGATTGGGCGCAGTATTATGTCTTGCATTTTCATAAGTCAGGAGGTAACGGTCGGCATTAACTACTCCTTTGTACATTGCTTTTGTACCCTCTTCATAACCGGATATATCATCGAGGTTGCCGGCAACAAAAAACACCGGGGGCTTGACGCCTTTTAATCCATCCAGGTCCCAGACACCCCGCTGCATTCCCCACGGTGCGAAAGCAACGATTGCTTTTATCCTTGGATCTATGGATGCGGCAAAGTCTGTATGGGTCGACGTGCGGGTCGCAATAGCCTTACTGCCACCTGTCATCGAGGAAAAGAAACCTGACAGCTTATCGCTATATCCGGCACCTCCGACATTCATTACCCCATAGCCACCCATCGAATAACCAATCAGTGCCGCGTTATTCGCGTCAACGAGACCCGATAAAAAAGTATTGCTGCCGGGCTGACCAGCTTCAGCTATTTGGTTTAATATAAACAGAATGTCTTTCGACCTGTTCAATAAAGTGCTTTGGAAACCCTGTTGATCCGCATGGGTGGACTCAGTATGATCTATCGCCGCTACAACATATCCTTTCGAGGCCAGGTTTTCTGTAAGGTAGGAAAGCAGTACCCTTGAACCCGGATAGCCGTGAGAAACAATGACCAGGGGAAATGCCGCTGATCTTAGGTCAGGCGCTGCATCCCTTAGTGCTCGCCCCGGAAACGTAAACGGTAGTAGCGGCCTTGTCGAATCAAGCCGGCTGCCGAATGAATCTTCGTAGCTGGCCAGTTCTTTTTTTCCTGCAGGCACAATGGCCGGATACCATATTTCTACTTTCAATGGACGATCATATAATGGATCAACGCCATTCTTGGATCGGAGGATATCAATTTGAGCTTTGTTGATAAAGTTTAATGTACGAACTCCAACTTTATAGTCGCCACGACGAGCTAGTTCAGGAGCATCTGGCAGTGCATCTCCGTTAATAAAAAGTTCAGCGGTGGCAGAAGAGTTTTTGTTAGTTATACAACTTTGTAAAAAGGCAATGCTGATGATAAGCAGCAAAAATCTGGCAGAGGAATATTTCATATAGCAGTTATGAATGACGATGTGGGTCTTTCACTCACCAAATATATTGGATTGAAATAATAGTTTTCGTTTTTCAATCTAAACGTGCCTGACCATGCGTTTTTTTTATAATAGTCAGAACGGATAAAATAAAACTGCGGGACCGCAGGTCCCGCAGAAATAATATGAAATTACCGGATTATTCGTTGTTACCTGGACATCGCCTGGTCTTTTTTTAATGCCTGTATCTCGGTCTTAAGATTCTCTATGGCTGTTTGCTGTTCTTTGATGGCAGCCACCAGAACCGGTATCAGGCTGGCTTCATCAATGACCTTGATCGTTGTATGACGATAGGCATTTTTGCCAAACATATAGGAAACGGATCTTTCTTTGACCAGGTTAGGAAAGACGGTCTGCAGGTCTTCGGCAATAAAACCATACTGGGTGCCGGGCTGCAATTTCAGGTGTTTATAGGTTTTATGGTCGTATTCAAACGACTTGGGACTTAATTGGATCAACTTCTGCAATGGATCGTCTATCGCGGAAATATTTTTTTTGATAGTAGCATCAGCGATATCCTGTGCCTGCGAAAAAAAGAAAGAGAGAATAAAAACGAGAAGCAGGCAAACTGGTTTGAATTTAATATATGTGTTGCGCATAATAATTAGTATTAATAGTGATGGAAATAGCGTACCTGGCAAATAGATACTTGCCAGCTTACGATTATTAAATAGTAAAACTGTTTGGAGAAAAAACTAGGCGATTGCTAATTTGGGAGGGGGCGTAAATACAGCAAGAAAAATATTATCCCAATAGGCAGAGTGACCGGGAGAATTTTTCTTACCGTCTATGATGATAAAGGCAGGTAACTCTAAATCCAGTGATTGCTGAAACAATTCTTTTTCTGGAACTTTCTCTTCTTTTTCTTTTCCGGAATTTTCTGATTCAGTTTTTGTTAGCAGCTCAGCAATTTCTTGTTTGCCTGTATCAAGGGAGAAAAGGGGCAATAGGGAAGCTATTCCGTTTAACAGGAAAACGGCGAGCAGGAACACACTTGTAATATGGTTAAAATATTTCTTCACCTTCTACTGCAAATATAGCTTACTTCGTTTTTTTTGGCAAATTTCATACAAGTTTAATGCCTGAATTATATTATAAATCATATTGTGAGATCAGGTCATTTCCTGTGCGTATCAGTGAAAATCACAAGTAGCCGGGCAGAATCATCGTGCCCCAATTAGAAGGTTGGTAAAAATAACCTTTGACGTTCATGAATCTGCTTCGGGGTCTTCCGATTAGCTTTCCCTGATCGGCAATTTCATCCTTTTGCGGATCAGGGCTCCTGGCAAAGGGTTGGTGTGGGAAGCCGGATCGAAATGCTGGCGGAATTTAGTGATACCGGAGAGGGAAAAATTCAGTTTGCTTCGAAACGTTTGGTTAAGATCCTGCGATACCGGGACAGGATCTTTACAAACCCGCATTTGATATCGGAGTGTGGTGCGCGGCCAATAAGAAATCCGCCGACACTGAACCGGCAACCGGTTGTTCTTCATCAATATCTACTATTTTGCCTTTTGGATTATTCAATGACTGCCATTGCATACGTTCGCATATTTCCATCCATAACTGCAGGTAGTAGGTGTTGGCCCTGCATTCTTTTTCCTGGTGAAAAAGAGATTCCCTGGTAATACCGATCAATTCTATATCGGTATAAAATGGTATAAATCCATTAAGCATCCAGGAAGCATCCCTGGCGTTATCGAGATATTGTTTGTGAAGGATCTTATGGATCTGCACCATATTGTAAAAGCTGAGTACCTTTTTAGCCAATCTTATATCCTGCTGCATGTCATCCATCAGCATATTGTTGCAATAAACAGAAAGCGGCGCGGGAAGATTGGGAACTAATATCAGGTCGGCTGCATGAAAAATATTGTTATGCA
>JANOCH010000068.1:0-4477 GCA_031412015.1 Chitinophagaceae bacterium | reverse complement strand
CGCCGGCATTTTCAATACGCACATAATTCAATACACCGCTGTTCTGGTTATCATTGGCAGTATTGTTCTGCGAACCATAGGTAGCATCGGAACCGGCAGTCTGATCGGTATTGATACCTTCAATCAATTGGTTGCTTGGCTGATTGATATTGGCAGTGCCGAGGATGACAACCCCTCCCCAGTCACCGCTGGCGGGGGTAGTAGGACAGCCTCTGAAAACAATAGGCGTCTCCGGGCTCCCGTTCGCCTGTATCTTACCGGTTTTAGTAACGACCAGTGTACTGGCCAGTGCAAAATTATTATTGCGGACCGCGAAAATATTAACGCCACCATCAATAAAAAGTGTCGCATTATTTTCAACAAACACTTTTCCGTTTATTATGTAGTCAGTACCAGCGGATAAAACTGTATTAGCGGTGATCTTGTTAGGAAGAGTTACGTTGGGATTCGCACTGGCATCTGCAGCCGGGCATTGCGCCATCGCCTGATTTATAGACAGGAATGTACCGGCCATTATTGAGAATGAATAAATAAGTTTTTTCATAAAAAGTTTTTTTGTAAAGATTTGAATGGTGAATTCTGTTGTTTTTATTTTGAGTTTTCAGTTGTGTTTTGTTGTTCTATCCGGTTGTGGTTTTGGTTATATTTTTTTTAAGGTTTGTTCGTTAACTGATTTGAGGTTTGGAGATTGAGATTTTCTGTCATGGTTTTTTCAGTTTTTTTTTTAATGTGTTTAAATATTGTTTGAATACGTTTTTAAAATCTATATACCGCTTTCACGGAAAGCCCGACACCTTTTTTTACTTTATAGTTTATGAAATCCAGGTTTTCGTTAAATCCCTGTCTCTTCGGATCGTTGTTCGGGCTGCCAGAACCAACACCCATATTCCCGGTATTAATATGATTCGCATAAATGATGAAGGGGGAATTCAGCAGGTTACTTGCATTAAACCGCATCTCGATTTTTTTCCTGAATAGCCTCGCGTTAAATTGAAAATCCAAAATGCTGCGGGGATTTTCATACTGAATGATCACGTCATCAATGCCGCCATTGATGATTTTGCGGCCGGACCGGTTAAAAGCAAGATTCAGCCCCCAATTTTCTACCTGGTAAGCCAGGCCAACATTGATGATATAAGGAGTTAGGTTTTGGATGGGGCGTTTCCTTTCCACTAAATAGAAAGTGTCATCAATGGGAATGTTTTGATTCTTTCTTGTAACAGCAATCGTAAGATCGCCTTTGAGATAGGTGAAATTGCCGCTGAAAACTAAGTTTTTGAGAAAGGATGATGACTGGTTGATAAAGCCAAGGTTCTTGCGCAGATCCAATTCGAACCCGCGGGCAATGGCTGAATAAACATTCCTGTATTCAACAGTATTCGAAGGGTTGCTTAGCTCAAAAAATCGCTCTACCGGTTTATCGAAATATTTATAAAAAAGAGAAGCAGAGATGATCTCTCCCTGGGAAGGATAAAACTCGTAACGGAGATCATAGTTTTTTATTCTCGTGATCACGAGTTGCTGATCGCCGAACACTTCGAGTTGTTCGGCAAAATCATAATAACGGAATTTTGATCGCTCAACAAAATCAGCTCTTGCTACTGTTTTGCTGAAAGCGCCCCTTAGGTTCATTTTGCTATTAAAACTGTAAATGATATTGACCGAGGGAAGCCAATCCTTTTCCGGGTAAGAAGCTGTTGAATCAATCACTTCCAGGTAAGGAGCGGTATTGATCACGTTAAAAAACGATGTGGTAAGATCCATCCTGTTGTTCTCATTCCTGACACCTCCTATCAATCGCCATTTTGCCAAAAACCGGATATCGGCCATAGCATACATGGAATGAAGTTCCTGCAGGCCATCATACCTGTCACCGGTGCCATACTTAACAGGCGCGGGATATAAAACAAGATCACCATTGCGGATACGTTCGGGTTTTATTATTTCATAATAGGGAAGGCCTTTTGAATTACTTCCAAATGCAGTATTGCCATCCAGGATGCGAAGACCTATCGCATCGTAATCAACATTCCGCCGTGAATAAGCATACCCTATCTTAATAAGCTGTCTTTGATTTTTGATGATGAAGGGGAATGACAGATTAAGCCCTGCATTGTTCCTGCTTTCTTTGTATAGAGAAGAGTATAAGCCACCCCAGCTTAAAAGAGGATCGGTAAATCTGAAGTACAACGTTTTGGTGGCGGAGTCCTCACGTGCGACCAGGTAACGGCTATCAGGCTGATCACGGTTATAGTTTATATAGTCTGCAAACCATTCCGCTTTTAAGACCTTTTTGAAAAGCAGGTGTTCACCCTCCAGCCTGGTTTGCATCAGGGTGCCGGCAAAAACCACATCTGAAAAGCGGTACTGGTTTTCACTTTGATTGGCGATAAATCCATAAGCCTGGTCTGACTGCAGCGAATAGCGGTGATTAAACAGGTTTTTCCACGACAGCTTGTGCCTGGCGGTTTTATAGGTTGCATTCATTAAACCACCAAGGGTGGTGGTATATCGTGTGCGGGTATTATAAACAGAATAAACGGACACACTTCTTGCAGGCCCTTCTTCGTAAAGAGCTTCATTCAAATACGTAAGAGCTGCAATCAACCCGAATGAATTTCCTTTATTGAAATGTTTGCTGATACCACCTGACAACTGGTAATTTTGCGAAGGCATATAATTGTAACGGTATCGCTGCCAACGCGTAGGAACCTGGCTACCTGCCTTTCGCATATATGCCGTATCGCCTGCGTTGTTAGCGGCGAAATAGTTTTCAGGGTCCAATGCCCCTCCGTCACGAAACCATTTTCTTTCCTTGTCAATTATTCCAAGATCAGCACGTTTATCTCTTTTGAAGCTGGTATAGATCCTGTCAAAACTTTCTGAATTAATACCCGTACCCAAACTTATTTCCAAAAAACTTTTTGCGGGAACATCTTTCGTACTTATCTGCACCATTCCACCGGTGAACTCACCCGGCAAATCAGGCGTTGCTGTTTTATTAACTGTTACGTTGTCAACAAGGGCGGAAGGAATAATATCAAAACTGAAATTTCTCCGGTTTGGCTCTGTGCTGGGCAACATGGAGCCATTGATCATAGCATTGTTGTACCTGTCACTAACGCCTCTCACCGTTACGAACTTATCGCTCTGTATACTGATACCGCTTACCCTGGCAAGCGCCTGGGCTACATTACTAACGGGCAATCTTGCCAGTTGCTCGTTACTTATTCCATCCCGCATATCCGCGGCATTTTTTTGAGCATGTAACAACGCCGCAACACTTGCTTTCCTGGCAGTACTGGTTATCGTTACATTCTGCAACGTATCCTTTTTGCTTCCCGCCAGCGTTAAACTCAAATCCGTCAGTTCATTTGATTTAATAACTACGTCGGTAATTCTTTGCGGAGCATAATTCACGGCGCTGAAGAAAATGATATAGGTGCCTGGCGTGAGAATAAGCAAATAATCACCTGAGACGGAAGTCGTCGTTCCCTTTTTTCCATTTTCAACGGCTATGCTAACACCGGCAAGTGGTTGACTATTTTCATCCCTTACTGTTCCGGCAAGCCGGCCCGCAGATGATTTGTCCTGTGAAAAAACAGGCAATGACCATGCACTAATAAATAGCACAAAAACCATCGCCGATACCGTACGGGAACAATCTCTTTTCCTATTAATTCCAGGGCAAAACATTTCCATTCTCCTTTTATAGTTGAAAAAAGAAGTGACTTAAAATTTTTCAATAACCAACTTTGGTCTTAACGAAGATTCAGCTGTACGAAATAGTGGTGCGGATGAACAATTAATAAAATGAACAGATCATGAAAGAAGAAGCAAGCAGTAGTTCTAATCAGAATAGTTACTCATTTTATATTGTTACTGTCAAATATATGATGACCTAAATCCAAAATGTTAAAACTACCCATTACCAAATTCTAATTAAATGATGAACAAAAGCCTATGCTAATACTAATTAATTATAAAATGTTGATGACTTCCCTTTTATTCACATTGCCATTTATTTCTTTATTAAGCCAGCGTTAAAAAATTATAAATAGCTATAATAAAAAACAGGTTTTCGTAATTACTACTATTTTCCACTTCTCAATTTTCATAAAACCTAAACACTGCCATAGCGTTTCTAATATCATTGCCTACCAATATGAAAAAAATCCTTCACGTGCTGTTTTAAAAATAAAAGAACATCAATATTGATCCCTTTTATCCCGGTGAAAACCCTAAACATCAGAACTTTCTTTCTTCCGGGCGTTCATTTCCGTGAGCAATAATTGCTTCATTTTATTTTTGATCTGTCGTTGCTTCTTGGAGTACTCCAGGATGATGGCTTTAATATCATCCACCCCATCCCGGTAGTTTCGGTAGATATTATCCAGTTCTTCTTTTAATTTACCAAAGTCATGCGCTTCTTTTGGAAATCGCTCTTCAATTTCTTTCACCGACTCGGTGAATGTTT
>JANOCH010000067.1:0-1671 GCA_031412015.1 Chitinophagaceae bacterium | reverse complement strand
GTACCAGCAGCGTCATCATTTGCGCCATTGTAAATAGAATCAACCTTATCATGAGGCACACCCTCTGCAGGGGAGCCAACACCAAGATGGTCGTAGTGCCCGGAGAAGACAACGTATTCACCGGTTTTGCTTTTGCCAGGTAATACGCCCACAACATTATTCAATGCTTTCTTTTCAATTGTATTATTGATATATCGATCGTAAAGTTGATGGCATCGGTAATACCAAAAACAAACACTACTGCATTCGTGCCAGGTTCAGCCGAGATCTTTTCGATCTTCTGTATATTCTTCAATCGGTTATTAAAAGAACTGTCCACCAACACCAGGAGGTTTTTTTTACTTTGATAATATTGGTAGAACAGTTGCCCAAACTTATCTCCTTTATTGATCTTAACTATTTCTACTTCGCTCTTCTCTGTCAGCGTCACCTGTGGCTGGTAAGAAAAGCACGCCACAACCGAATCCGCCACAGCATTTCCATTGATGATAACTTTTGTACTTGTAGTGGTGGCCTGGTGCATAAAGAATTCCTGGCGGTAATTGCCGGCACCATTAAAAGTTAGCAGGCCAATTTTTTTGAACTCCCTTTTGATAAAGGCGGAAGCTTTTTCAATCCCCGGCGTAAATGTCCGTCTGCCCAGCATTTCATCGGACGACAATTTCTTTTCGATCCGTTTTACATGCTTTGCCTTGATTATTTTATCGATTGTTTGCGCATCAGCGCTACTTAAAATAAACAAGACGACCATACTAAGTAAAAGCTTCTTCATACGTAAATTTTGTGCCGGTTACAGGCAATGATCTTATTGATGTGTGCAATATACGTGACCTCGCCAACTTTTCTCCGTTCAGGCTGGCGTTTAAAGTTGTTGTTTTGCAGGCGGTAGAAAAACAGGAAGCAGACGAAATGAACTTTGAATTTCCCGATCGCCTCGCATCCATTCAAATAAAACTTTTACATTGCCATAAACAGACACATTCATTTGAATAATTTACCTGACTTCACAACAGATGTCCTGATTGCAGGCGCAGGCCCCGGCGGCGCAAGCACTTCTATTTTCCTGTCCAAAGAAAGTATACACCACATCATCATTGATAAATCGGTATTTCCCCGGGACAAAGTTTGCGGAGATGCATTAAGTGCGAAGTCCGTTGGAATGTTGAAGCGGATGGTTCCAGGATGGAAGGAACTATTTCTAAACGATCAGGATAAAGCGATTGTAAGCAGTGGCATACAATTCATTGCGGATGATAGCACCACGCTTGACATTCCCTTTATGTTGAAGAACATGGATGAGCATGATCCACCGGGGTTTGTGAGCCGCCGGCTCAATTTCGACCATACACTTGTTAGCCTGGTAGATAAACAGTTCGCAACACTAATGACGGATACGGTGCTGGAAGACATTCACGAGTCAGCGAATGGTTTACTGATAACTGTCAGGCAACAAGGAGTAACCAAAACCATCTTCACAAAGATGATCGTAGGCGCCGAGGGGCGCAATAGTATTGTTGCAAAGAAGTTGGCGAAGCATGGCATGGATGCTGCGCATTTCAGTGCAGGCATTCGGGCATATTATACGGGTGTGTCAGGTTTGCATGAGCAGCATTTTATCGAGCTCCATTTTTTAAAGGAGCTTCAGCCCGGTTATTTATGGATATTTCCATT
>JANOCH010000066.1:0-8072 GCA_031412015.1 Chitinophagaceae bacterium | reverse complement strand
TATGTTTCCAGTTTTTCTTTTTCTTCAGGTGGCGTCCCGGCTACCTGGAAAAAGAAGATCTTTTTGCCCCTGATAAGATCCAGGTTGTTCCTGAGCCATTGGCTGATCTGTAGTTTTCCAATATAAACGCTGGTTCCGATGATCATAAAGTCGCAAAGCGAAATCTCCTTTTTCTGTATCTCAGCAGGTGTGTAAACAGGTAAGTTTAGTTGATGTCCCAGCCATTGCGCATATTGGCGGGTAGCGCCATATTTTCCTTTATAAACTATGATCCCATTCATAAACTTTTTTTTTGTTGAATCAATGCGGGAACCGCGATTGGCTTAATGTACCATCCGCAATAGTTCTTTTTCGATCTGTATAGCGTTTGGAAAAAGAATATCGTTCTCCAGGTGCATATGCTGTACCAGGTCATTGTCCAGTTCTTTCAATTTTGAAAAGGTTACCCGGTGGGTAACACAGGCATTGGCAGGAACTGTATATTGTTGCGTAATTTCCCTCATTTCGGAGAGTATCTTATAAAGCAGGTCATGTTCCCGGAGTGCTATATCCTGCAAAGGTTTTCTCAATGTTCGTACCAACAGGCTTCCGTAGGGTTCCCGGTGCAGATGAGCGTGGGTAATTTGTTTGATATAGGGAAAGAATATCTCCTCCTCCTGCTTCACATGGGTTAAGAAATCATCGTGCAGTTTGTTTACCAGCGACTTCAGGTTTTCCAGCACGGGAAATTTTTTCAAATGACCGTCTAAAAATTTTTTTACATATTCCACCACAACCGGTAATGAAGTTCTTAAATATTGATGGTGCACATTTACGATGTAATCAACCAGGAAACCGGTGCTCCATTCATCAAAACGAAGATTGTTGGACACCTGTACGTTGCGGGAAGCTTTTTCGAGTTCTTGTATCAGCAGGGTGATATCTAAATTCTTGGATGCGCAGACCATTTCCAGTGGCCACTTGCCACCACAGCAAAATTCAATATCATATTTTAAAAATACGTCCGCGGTGCGGTAATCATTTTTCACAATGTCCGCAACCGGCAAACTTCCAGTGATTGGTGTGGTACTTAAAAACATAGTGCTGATTAAAAACGGTTTTCAGCGGGCAAAGTATAATTACTTTTTACTATTGTACATGATTTATATCAGGTGGATGATTATTTACGCTATCGTTGCAATGCTTTTGATGAAATCGGGCTGATCTTTTTTCATCAATTCATTTACTGTTGTTTCCGCCAGTAGCTTGTGCCATTGATTTCTCAATGTTTCTATTTCATGATGAAGAGGGCAAGGGTTTTTGGAGTTACATTTTCGCAGTCTTAGTACACAGGAGTCAAACATTTCATTGTCGCCGGTAATTTTGATCAGCTTCAACAAAGAAGTTTGCATGGTATTGTCATTGATGCTGAAACCTCCTTTATGCCCTTTTTCTGACGCCAGTATTCCCTCTTTTACCAGTTTGTTCATTATTTTACCCAGGAAATATCTCGGTACGGTCAACTTTTCAGCAATCTCATCCAGCTGAATTTTTTGTTTCTCTTCAGTCATGATAGCTACATAAAGTACGCCCCGCAACGCATAGCCAAAAGATTTGGAAAAAATCATACAGTAACGAAAATACCTTGCTCTGATTCAGGGGCTCCTGATAAATATCATTTCCAGATTTGACGTTAGTCATAACCAGCTTGTGCGGGGAAAAATACTTTTGATCTATAAAAGACAAGAATGTCTTTTGAGATTAGTCATGATAAAAAGTACGTTTCCAATGCTCTAAAAAGGCTTCGCTTACAGGACTGACAAAGAATATCTGTTGGGTGGGGAGGCTAGTTTAAAAGGTGTGAATTGTGTAATGTTTACAAACAATTGTGTAACACGAAGGGTGATAAAGGTGATTAGCTTTACTAGTTCATTGATTGCTTCCGACTTATACAATCGGAGAGGGTGAATATCTTCATTTATAGATAGCAGCATTGAACTACTTCTGATCCAAAAAAATGGACATCATCTTTTCTTATAAATAGTAAATTAAAAATGCAAAATATGAAACCAACAAAATTGCTGACAGTCGCTTTATTCCTGGTCAGCAGCAGCCTTTTTTTTATCGCCTGTGGCGATGACGGTGGAAAAAAGGATGAAACATCGGAGAATGTAACTGAATCCGCAAAAGATCAACCAGAAGTTCATGGTACGGAAGTAAAGCCCGGGGATGTTGAATTGACTACCCCGCTTAATCAGCAGTGGGTAAGTTCAGGAAAAGGAATTTATGAGTTGAAATGCCAGGCTTGCCATAAGTTGACTGATGAAAGACTGGTAGGCCCGGGATGGAAAGGGGTCACTCAAAAAAGGGAACCACATTGGATAATGAATATGATCACCAACGTTGAGATGATGCTGGAAAAAGATCCGGAAGCCCAAAAACTTTTAGAACAATGTTTGGTCCGTATGCCAAATCAGAATATCACGAAAGATGAGTCCCGTCAGATCATTGAATTTATGAGATCAAATGATGGCGTTAAATAAACAATGACAACCATTCTTTTCATTTAAATAATAAACAATATGAAAGTTGACTATTTCAAAACCCATGCGGTTTTGATACTGACCTTTGCTTGCCTTGTATCAACGCAAAGTTGCAAGCCCAAGACCGCTCAATCTGCTGCGGGCGGAGATGCTGCCAAAGCCTATGTAGCCCCCGGCAAATACGACGAGTTTTATAATATCGTATCCGGAGGATTTAACGGACAGGTAGCTGTGTATGGAATTCCATCCGGTCGTTTGTTTCGCATTATACCAGTGTTTTCCCAGTCTCCCGAAAGCGGTTATGGCTTTAGCGAGGAAACAAAACCAATGTTAAATACGTCGCATGGCTTTGTGCCCTGGGATGACCAGCACCACATCGCCCTTTCCCAAACTAAAGGAGAGCATGACGGCCGCTGGGCTTTCGCCAATGGTAACAATACACCACGGATCGCCCGTATCGACCTTACTACGTTCAGGACATCAGAAATACTGGAGATTCCCAACAGTGCCGGTAACCATGCTTCACCATTTATTACCGAAAATTCTGAATACGTAGTGGCTGCCACCCGTTTTAGTGTGCCGTTGGATGATCAGAATGGAGATGTACCTATCAATACTTATAAGCAAAACTTTAAAGGCTCTATTAGTTTTATATCCGTCAGCCCGACATCGGGTGAAATGAGTATTTCTTTCCAGATCCGTACTCCCGGGGTCAACTTTGATCTTTCCCGTGCCGGTAAAGGTAAATCGCATGGCTGGTTCTTTTTTAGTTGCTATAATTCTGAAAAAGCCAATACACTATTGGAGGTAAATGCTTCCCAAAAAGATAAAGATTTTGTAATGGCTGTAAATTGGAAAAAAGCGGAGGAGTATTTAAAAGCCGGCAAGGCAAAAAAACAAACCGTCAAATATGCACACAATGTGTATGACGAAAATACACATACAGCTACTTCTACTATCAAAAACGAAGTGTTTGTGTTGGATCCCGCAGAATGCCCGGATATGTTGTACCTGATCCCCTGTCCCAAATCCCCTCACGGAACTGATGTGGATCCTACCGGCGAGTATATCGCGGCTTCCGGTAAACTGGCAGCCAGCATTCCGGTATTTTCCTTTACAAAAATTCAAAAGGCGATCGCGGATAAAGCATTCGATGGCGAGTATGATGGAATCCCTGTAATTAAATACGAAGCTGCATTGCATGGCGAAGTAGTTAAACCAGGTCTTGGACCGTTGCATACTGAATTTGACGGACAAGGTAACGCCTATACTTCTATGTTTGTGTCTTCAGAAATTGTGAAATGGAGAATAAGTGATCTACAGGTATTGGACCGGGTGCCAACTTATTACTCTATTGGCCACTTATCTATACCCGGTGGACCAACAGCCAAACCTCACGGAAAATATGTAATTGCTTATAACAAGATCACGAAGGACCGTTACCTGCCTACAGGACCGGAGCTAACACAAAGCGCCCAGGTATATGATATCAGCGGCGATAAAATGAAATTGATCCTTGATTTCCCCACCACCGGCGAACCGCACTATGCTGAAGCAATACCTGCCAGCTTGCTGATGAATAAACAAAGAAAGATCTATAAAATTGAAGAGAATACACACCCTTATGCTGCTAAAGGCGAAGGGCAAGCAAAAGTGGAACGCAAAGGAAACCAGGTGCATGTTTGGATGACCGCGATAAGGTCTCACCTGACGCCGGATAATATTGAAGGTGTGAAAGTAGGTGATGAGATCTATTTCCACGTAACTAACCTCGAGCAGGATTGGGATGTGCCACACGGTTTTGCGATGAAAGGGGCAAACAATGCGGAGATACTTGTCATGCCTGGTGAAACACAAACGCTTAAATGGGTAGCAGACAAGCCGGGTATCATACCATTTTATTGCACCGACTTCTGTTCTGCGCTGCACCAGGAGATGCAGGGTTATTTGAGAGTGTCACCGTCGGGTTCTAATGTAGCGCTCCATTTTAGCACCGGTACTAATAAACCAGCTGTTTCAACCCCATCCGGGTCAGCTGCTGATTCTTCTGCAAAATAAAGTCATTACGGCGGCCGCTGCAAGGGGCCGCCTTTTTATAACATCAAATTTCTGCTCATGAAAAAGTTAATAAATATTGTTTTTGCGCTTTCATCTTTTATCATTTTATCGTGTAATAACACGAATACTGTCACTGAAGAAGCAACCGCTGAGCCAACAGTCAGTGCAGGTGGCGGACAAGCATCAGTGAAGGATGATGAGTCGGCGAAAGACGTGGTAAAAATAGCTGCCGGTTCCAAAGATCATACGACCCTGGTGGCTGCGATAAAACAAGCTGACCTGGTTAACTCACTATCCAATGCGGGGCCATTTACCGTTTTCGCTCCTACTAATGCGGCTTTTGATAAAGTTCCTAAAGAGACATTGGACAACCTGATGAAAAATGAAAACAAAGCACAGCTACAGGACATTTTACAATACCATGTATATGTGGGAAGTTTAAAAACGGAATGGATGGAGGATGGTCAAACTTTTAACCAGGTTAACGGCGGCAATATTACAGTGACGAAAAAAGATGGTAAGGTAATGATCAATAATACGGCAACGGTTATCGCTTCTATACCCGCAGCAAATGGCATTATTCACGTAATAGATGCTGTATTGTTGCCACCTTCAAAGTAGAAACCGGCAAAGAGTTTCATGTTTACGCTTCCGGAAACTCAACACTTCCGGAAATTTTTTTAAAGAATACAGTTTTATGAAAAAGATGAGCAATCTCTCCAGGGTAATTATAGCGATCGGTTCGTTAGTGATGTGTACTATGTTTTTTGTGCCTGCATGGTCTATTTACCTGATCGCCCCGCAATACCCGGAAGGATTGTCTATGCAGATATGGTTAAATAAAATTACCGGCCAGGTAGATATCATCAACGGTCTGAACCACTATATCGGCATGAAGCATATCGAGGTAGAAATGTTTCCCGAGTTTAAATTTCTTGTATATATATTAGGATTCTTTGTCCTTTTTGGATTAGTGATTGCTTTTACCGGCAACCGTAGGTTATTGTTCACTTATCTTATTCTTTCTGTAATTGGAGGAGTGGCGGCCTTGGTAGATTTTTATTTGTGGGGCTATGATTACGGGCACAATCTTGATCCCACTGCCGCCATCCAGGTTCCCGGTTATTCTTATCAACCCCCTCTTATCGGTCATAAAAAATTGCTGAACTTTGATTCTTATTCATATCCTGACACGGGTGGCTGGGTGATAGTGGCTGTAACAGTTCTTTTTTCGCTAATATGGTTTCTTGAATGGCGCAAAAACAAAAAACTAAAGAAAATGACGTTAAATAAAAAAATGGCTTCCGCCTCTTTAGCTCTTTTTGCTATTTTATTGATGACAGGCTGCAATCCTAAACCAGAAAAGATCGCTTTTGGAAAAGACAACTGTGCTGAATGTAAAATGACCATCATGGACCCCAGGTTTGGGGGTGAAATTGTGACGAAAAAGGGTAAAGTTTTCAAGTTTGATGATGTGCATTGCATCGCTGTTTTTTTGGAACACCGTGGCGTAGAATTGAGTGACATTCACCAGATGCTATTTACAGATTATAATAATAGCAATGAGTTTGTAAAGGTAAATTCAGCCGAGTTTGTAGTAAGCAGCCAGTTTAAAAGTCCGATGGGGGGCAATGCAGCAGCGTTCAAAAACATAACGGAGGCGAATAAAAAATCAGTGGAAATCGAAGGAAGTAAGGTTACCAATTGGGCTACTCTTTATAATATCCTGATCAAATGAGGTGTTTACTGACCGCCATATCATTTTTCATTTTGTGTCATTCTTTTGCCAATACGATTATCGTCGGGAAGGATAAACCCATCAGCAGTTTACGCCTTGGAATCAATATGGCGAGGAACGGCGACACGGTTTTGCTGTATAAAGGAATCTATAAGGAAGGCAATATTGTCATTGATAAAGCCATTCACCTCGTTGGAGTTGGCGGTCCGGTATTGGATGGTGAGCATAAGCATGAAATTCTTACACTTACCGGGAAAAGTATAGTGATCAGGGGCGTTCATTTCGCCAATGCAGGGTATTCATCGATGAATGACTTTGCTGCGATCAAAATAATCGATGCGACCAACATTTTAATCGAGGGAAACGTTATCAGCAATGCTTCTTTCGCCATTCATATTGCCAATTCAACCTACTCCCATATACGGAACAATACAATAAACGGTCCCTACAAATCCGAGCATTCATCCGGGAATGGCATACATCTTTGGAAATGCGGGAATATGACCATTGAAGGCAATTCGATCCGGGGTCATCGGGATGGAATCTATCTCGAGTTTGTTTCGAAATCTACCGTTCAAAAAAATATGAGTGAGCAAAATATCCGGTATGGATTGCATTTTATGTTTTCACCCGATAATGCTTATCTGGGTAATACGTTTCGGAAAAACGGTGCAGGCGTGGCGGTGATGTATTCCAAAAACGTTAGGATGGAGAAAAATATTTTTGAGGAGAATTGGGGGGCCAGCTCCTATGGCATTTTATTAAAAGATATTACCGATAGTCATATTCAAAACAATCAATTCATTCAAAATACGGTGGCCATACACATGGAGGGTAGCAGCCGTATTGAGATAAAAAAAAATATCTTCAAAGGAAATGGCTGGGCGATAAAGGTGCAGGCCAGTTGCGATGATAATACTTTTCACCATAATAATTTTTACGGCAATACATTTGACATAGCCACCAATGGCACCAGGACCCTGAATAAATTTTATAATAATTATTGGGATAAATATGACGGTTATGATATGAATAAGGATGGAACAGGCGACGTGCCTTATCATCCCGTCAGCATGTATTCAATGATAGTAGAGGAAAATCCCAATTCATTGATATTGTTAAGGAGTTTTATGGTATCGCTGCTGGATAAAGCGGAGAAAGCCATCCCGAGCCTGACACCGGAAAATTTAATTGATGATATGCCAATGATCAAACCCAATAAATTATGATCAGGATTGAAAGTATAAAGAAAAAGTTTAGAAGATTGCAGGTGTTGGATGATGTGTCAGCTTCTTTTACTAAAGGTCAGGTGATTTCGTTGATAGGACCCAATGGTTCGGGAAAAACCACGCTGATAAAAAGTATATTAGGAATGGTAAAACCCGATAGCGGTACAATATTTTTTAACAACATCGCTATCAATGGTGATTTTGAGTATAGAAAGGATATCGGCTACATGCCACAAATAGGCCGCTATCCTGATAACATGAAGGTCGGCCAGTTGTTTAAAATGCTGAAACATATACGCG
This sequence comes from Chitinophagaceae bacterium, assembly GCA_031412015.1. Lineage (GTDB taxonomy): Bacteria > Bacteroidota > Bacteroidia > Chitinophagales > Chitinophagaceae > Terrimonas_B. Next base: position 225 of record JANOCH010000066.1, on the reverse strand, counting down.
GCAAGGAAGATAAAGAGCTGGACAATGACCTGGTTGAAAAATTTAATCTCCCTGCTATCTATGATAAGCCGATGCGAACACTGTCGGGTGGTACACGGCAAAAAGTAAGTGCCTGCCTCGCTTTTCTTTTTAATCCGGATGTTTTGATCCTGGACGAGCCTACTTCCGGCCCGCCAAGCGCAATGCGCTGAGCGACGCCCTGATCCTCGCCGTTCGCGAGACTTT
>JANOCH010000065.1:0-9707 GCA_031412015.1 Chitinophagaceae bacterium | reverse complement strand
TGATCCATTCGGCCAGGTACTTAATATCCGCACGAACGCCGAAAAATTTGGTTCCGGGAATATCCTTGCTCACTGCTCTTGAATAACCGGTATTAACAGGGTTGACAAAAACAATATCAGCAACATCCAGAATCGAGTAAGGATTTTCTTTTATCCCATAAGGCTGTACGGGGTAACCTTCGTCATCAATATTCAGCAGCCTTGGACCGGTATAGGCGATATGCATCCATACCGAAGCGGAGCCAGGTCCACCATTAAAAGAAATTACCAGTGGCCGGGTAGAGCGATCTTTAATATCCGATCTTTCATAATAGGTATAAAACAAACCGGCGATACATTTTCCTTCCTCATCCCAAACCGGCATAGTGCCCGTCGTGGCTTTATAACTGATCCGTTGCCCCTTGATGGTTGTTACATGATCGGTAACGACATATTTGTCAGGGTTAAAAACGATGTTCGGTAATCCGATAGCTATCGGATTTGTTTTTTCATCTTTTGCTGCCGATGTTTTTTCATCTTTTGCTGTAGATGAAGACGCAGCAGGTTTCGGTTGTGCCAACAACTGCAGGGAGGCAAAGCAGGCAATACTAAAAGCAATTACCTTTCTCATGTATAGATTGTTTTTGGTGATTGGAAAGACTAGCAACGCTATTGGGTTAGCGATAAAGTTGTAGCAAAATTGGTAAACTATCAAATTAAAAGGGCTGAGTGGCAGGGTGAGGAACACGGATGACACGGATGGGATAGATGATCACGGATTCACTTATATTAAAACTGATAGTTTTTATTTATCAACGATAAATCCATTTCATTTCGTTTTACCCGTGACATCCGGGTACTTTATTGTGGTGATTTTTGTTTGTGTACAAACGGGGTGACGCATAGGTAAAGGTTGAACAACAAAACACCCCCGTTAAAGCGGGGGCATTTTGTTATTGGAGTTTAATGTTACGGTCAAAAACACTCACAGGATCAATCCTTCGGTAACAATACATGACCGATCACATGGATAACTCCATTGGTTGCCAGGATATCTCCCGGCTTTATTTGCGTATAGTAAGGATTAGCGCCACCTTTTACCCAACCGGTATTATAACCTAGTATGGTGGTAAGTTTATTATTGGGTGCGTTAGCTAATGTGGCTGGTTTGGCGAGTATACCAAGGTCCCAGGTGAAATAGCGGCTGCCAATGACATGGTATTTGAGAATATTGGCCAGGGCATCGATCGTAGCAGGATCGTTGATATTATTGATATTGGCAGCAGAATTAAAGGGCGCCGGTAATTTTGCAAAAGCCGCATTAGTTGGAGCAAATACAGAGAAATCACCCTCACCGGCAAATACACCTGCCAGGTTGGTTTTTACCAGGGCCGCAACAAGCGATGAAAAGTTAGGATCAGCTATAGCTATTTGAGCAATAGTATTGGTTGGGAAAAGCAATACTTTATTGATGGCATGTATCACACCATTGCTGGCATTGATATCGGCTTTGATAACATCCGATTGGCCGTTCACTCTTATAAGGCCAAATGATTTGGACAAATAAATAGTATTATCATTGCTGGCGCCGCGTGGTTTGATAGTGGTAGCGCTGCTTGATCCCCTTGCTACATCATTGCTGAAAACTTCGGCACCCAAAACATGATACAATAATACATTTCGTAAGAAATCTACCTGGCCCGCATCTGCGATACCCGAGATATTATGGGCGGTATTAAAAGGCGCGGGTAATTGCTTGAAAGCATCATTCGTAGGAGCAAAGACGGTTAAGTTAGCTGAAGAATTGGATAAGGCATCAGCTAAACCGGTTTTTAACACCGCTGCTACGAGTGAGGTAAAATTGGGATTGGAGACAACGATCTCGACAATGTTCTTCCGTTTGTGACGATTCTGATCCCTGCCATCCTGCAGTTGAAGTGCGGCTCCCTCATTTTCCGCATTGACAGCAGCTCGTTGTTCCAGTAAACGGGCTTCATCCAGCGCTTTTTGTTCGGTAAAATCCTGGTCTCCTGACCGATCACTAATTTCGTTTTTACGGCAGGCACTAAAAAGGATCGTTAATAACAGTAATGAAATGGCGGTTAGATTTCGCCATGAGTAGAGTTTGGTTCTCATAAAAATTATTTAAGTTGATTATAAAAAGAAATAACAATCATTTTGACAGCAGGTGGAAGAAGGAGAGTGAATTGTAAGTAAAAAGGAGCGAACCGTCGCTTTAAAATGCCGGGTTGTATCCGATAGATGGATTGGAAAAAGCGTCGAGCGGTGCGGTCCTATGACGTTCGGCCCGCAAAAACTATTGGTTTTTAATTTTTTGCTGTTCGGGATTTAAATAGTTTTTCGTAGTTTGAAACCCTACAGTAACCAAAATTCAACCAACATGAAAAGGTATTATGTTCTTCTACTGTTAATCGCTACCGCCGTTATTTTTTATTATTTCAGCAGTGCAAAAAAAGCCGCTAAAAAAGCTCCTCCAAAAATGGTGTTTGAGAATAGTCTTCAAACACTGATCGTAGGCAACTGCAGCCCTTGTCACATACCGCAGAAAGGCGGGCAAAAAAAATCTTATGATAATTATGCGAGTGTAAAAGCTGATATTGATGAGATCATTCGTCGAATAGAGCTAAACCCCAGTGACAAGGGATATATGCCATTTAAAAGAGAAAAACTGAGCGATAGTACCGTGGCCGTATTTAAGCAATGGAAAGCGGATGGTATGTTAGAAAAATAAACCACTACTACAGTTATAAATATTGAAAGAGCCCCGGCTTAATACCGGGATTCTTCCTTTTTAATCCGGCCGTTTTTTCTACCAGTTATATTCAGGTGGAGTGATCCCGTTGCAACGCAGGTAAACGATGACTTGTCCCCGGTGATGAGTGATATGATCCATGGTAGCGAAAAATCCCTTGATACGATCTTCATTCATAGCCGTTTTGTTTATGGCCTCCTTTAATGAATGATAAGCCTGCTCCAGGTAAGCTACTACCTCCTTGCGGCTTCCTGAAGTTGCAGGTGGCTCCCAGTCTGTTTTGACAGCTTCTATATAATTTTTTTTCCACCAGTTAATGCCATAAGCTATATGGTGTAATTGCTCCCTGAATGACCAGGTATCCGCGGCCGGTTTGAAATTATCCAGTTTTTCAGGCATCGCTCCCGCAACAGCCAATGTATAGGTCCTGGAATTTTCAACAAGTGATAGTAAGCTTTCTTTCATGGTTTTTTATTTTTTGTTTGGCGAAACTAAAAATCAATCCTTCCGCTGATTTAAGGAATCTTGCTATTTTTTAAAGGATGGTCACGAATAATGGCAGCAATACCTGGATATTTTGCCTATACCACTGTATATTGTTTCTCCATATTCTGGTTTCGAACTATCATCATCATGACATCAGCAATAAAAATGCATATTATTTTCTGTGTTGATAGCAGGTTATACAGTAAAATTCTGTTGTAAAATCAAAGGCCATTCATATTGAAAAATGACGATTGTCACCTGATGAATACTTTCTTTTTGTAATATATCATCAGTTTTTTTGTAGCATAAACTCTACAAAGCCGCGCATGCAATTATTACACATTAATAATGACCTGTTCTATTTTTTTCGGGTTGCTGCTATCGTTACTTTGGTAAACAATCACATGAAAATCTTAATTCCCAAAATCAATTCTACACCCCATGAGTATGAGACAACTTAAGATTACGAAATCCATTACCAATCGTGAATCTGCCAGCCTGGAAAAATATCTCCAGGAAATTGGACGGGTACCTCTTATTTCACCAGAAGAAGAAGTTCAATTAACCACTTTGGTAAAGCAGGGCGATAAGCATGCCGTGGATCGCCTGGTAAAAGCCAACCTGCGATTCGTAGTTTCGGTGGCCAAACAATACCAGGGCCAGGGACTTTCATTACCCGATCTTATCAATGAGGGAAATATCGGGTTAATAAAATCAGTCGAGCGGTTTGATAATACACGTGGTTTTAAATTCATATCCTTTGCTGTGTGGTGGATTCGCCAGAGCATTATCAAAGCTATTGCCGACCATGCCCGCTTGATCCGCCTGCCGCTTAACAGGGTGGTATTAACGAACAGGATCAAAAATACCAGTTCCCTCCTCGAGCAGCAATTAGGAAGATCCCCTTCCATTGAAGAAATTGCTGAAGCTTTGGACCTGGAAGCCTCTGAAATAAGTTCTCACCTGGAAGGTAAAGACAAGCATGTAAGCCTCGATACGCCATTTTCCGACGAAGACGACGGCTCTTTAATAGATATACTGGAAAATGAAAATGCCGGCCAGGCAGATGACAAGTTATATCATTCTGACTCGTTGAAAAAAGAGATCACTCGTTCCCTCGGATCACTTTCTGAAAGACAAAAGCAGATGCTTTGTTATTTCTATGGTATCGGCATCGATCATCCCATGAGTTTGGATGATATCGGCCAGCGCTTTGACATCACTCCGGAAAGAGTAAGGCAGATCAAGGACAAAGCGATCACCAAGTTAAGGGAGAATCAGAATTTCGACCAGTTGCGGAGTTACCTGGGAGCGTAATTATACCCGGCTTATTCAGATCTTTTTTTCCATGATCAAAAATTCTAAAGGCTGAGTGGGAATACCAAACCGGTTATCATCGGGAAAAGGTTCGGTTTGACCGGTTTTATAATAACCCTGTTTCTCATACCAGTTGATCAGTTCCTGCCGGACAGAGATCACCCGCATGTAAATAGCATCACATCGTTTCTGCTTAGCATAAATGACCGCCGCATTCATCAATAGTTTGCCGGTTCCTTTGGCTTGCAGCCTGGGCGACACACTTAGCATTCCGAGGTACAATTTATTCCCCTTTTTATCCAGGAATACACATCCTTCGATATCATTTTGTTCATTAACAAATTTTAGAAACCCGGCTCCTTCGGTTTGCATTAATTGTTCCAGCGTTTCTTTATCGGTGCGGATATCTCCTTTTAAAAGATCAGCCTCCGTGGTCCATCCTTTTTTAGAAACGTCACCCCGGTAAGCGCTATTTATCAATGCTACCAGGTCAGTAATGTCTTGTATCGTTGCAGTTAAAACAGGCATGCCATGAAGGTACGAACCACTTATTATTTTTGGAGAATATTGAGTTGTCGATCTCCGGTAATGTCTCAGTTTGGTTTTTCAAATGCTTGAAACACGAAGGCACGAAGTCACGGAGTCCTTTGGATTTACTTCGTATCCGTGTTTCATTTTTATTTTTAACTGAGACATTACCCGATCTCCGGTTCCCACGAAAACGAAAAGAACACAAAGAAAATTACCAGGGCTGCTTTGATTTTGAAGGGATCGGGTACATGACAAAAAGAGTATGAAAGTGGTTGTTGAAAGTCACGGATTCTATAATTTTATAAAAAGCGAATTATGAAACCAATGTTGATCTTACTGCTGCTAATTTATTGTACCGATCTGCAAGTAGCAGCCCAACAAAAGGAACTGGTAAAGGAGATCAATGAACAGGTCTGGAAACCATTTATCCTGTCTTTTAGAGCCGGCGATGATAATGGCTTTAAGGCTGTGCATAGTAAGGAGGTGATCAGGGTGTTGCAGGATGACAAAGAGATATTCGGATATGACCGTTATTTTCAAACTCAACCGGATAGTATCAAAGCAAAATGGGGAAGCTGGAAAAAAGATATTGAGCTGCGCTTTGTTCAACGAATCGCCGGGAAGGACAAGGCGTTTGAAGTGGGCTTCTATAAAACGACCAGTACAAACCAACAGACCGGCGAGACAAGAAAAAGTATTGGAAAGTTTCATGTCTTGCTGCGCAAGGAAAATGGGATTTGGAAAATACTGATGGATGCCGATTCCAGCGAAGGAGTTACCGATGCGCTTTTTAAAAAGGCTGAACCCCTGGAGTGATCAATTGATTTATATACTGGTGGAGTAAAGACTGAGTCACATCACTAAGCGTGGTTGGATAAAACCCGGAGTGATTTGGGAAAATACCCTCAGCATGCGGAAAGTTCCTTCGAAACGGAGATCCAGGTTTTAGAATAAGGCTTCAGTTTTCTAATATTTTGACGTCTAAAGAACCGGGCTTATACCCAAAAACTCTTAGCCAACTTCAAGAGTATAGTAGCAGTTCCCGGGCGGAGTAAAATTATTTTCTTCCGTAAATAATTGAAAGCCAAAAGACTGAAAGATTCTTCGCAGTCTTACGGAAAAAAGTGCAGAAAATACTATGACGTCCAAGGGTTTTTACCTTGCTTTACACCCGAATCGAATTGAAACCCTAAAAACTCCGACCCTTGAAACCAACTGTACCCTTAGCTGTTATTTTGACTATTTGTCTTACTGCTTTACTCAGCAACACTTCATTTTCCCAGATCAGCATTCAGTCTACAAAAGGATATGCCGTAAACGTCAATATTCAACCCGAAGAAATTGTATATAAAGGTAAAAAATGTACTTACGGTTATAATTATAATATCAGGTTTAGCTATACCGTGACCTTTACTGGAAATAATGCACCAAAATCTCTTTATACCTTACAGGGCACTATCAGTAACAAAGCTGTTTCCCATTTCTTTCAATTAAAGAAAAAGCCAGCCTCCGGAACAGAGACTACGCAATCTAACGTTTGGAGAGGAGTAAGCGACTGCGAAACGGCCACTGTCACTTCCATGGACCTAAGCACGGTAAATATTGAAATTGAAGGAGAGGGTATTAGTGCCCGAACGGTATCTTATCCCCTGGTGATAGCTCTTCCTGTTAAACTGGTTAGCTTTTCCGCAGAATTAAATCAGCCTTCCGTAAAACTTAAATGGACTACAGCTACCGAAACTAACAATGATTTCTTTTCTATTCAGCGGTCTACCGACGAAAACCAGTGGACAGTTATTAAAAAAGTAAAAGGCGCCGGTAATTCAAACAACCTGGTTAGCTACGAAGCTTATGATGATGCTCCTGTTACTGGAATCTCTTACTATCGTCTTGCGCAAACGGACCTTGATGGAACATCCAGCTATTCTGAGATCAAAGTTGTAAAAAATGTAACGAACGGAAAAGGCGTCTCGATCTATCCCGTACCAACAACGGGCAACACGATCAATTTCGCCGGTATCACTGATTATAAAAATAACAACCTGACATTGAGAAATGCAGGTGGAAACTTACTCTTCTCTACCACACTTTCTAAAGCTTCTGTTGAACTACCTTCTTTGGCTACCGGGGTTTACTTTGTCCGGGTAATAAACAAAGTATCCGGTGAAGCTACCAACCTGCGTTTCGTCAAAATATAATAAAGGGCAGGGCTTTCTCTCCAGGCAGAAGGTAATTCGTGAACGGGATCTCTACATGTTGAGGTCCCGTTTTTTATTATTGAACGGAGGCCGGAACCTGCTGATAAAAAAACTAACTTCATAGTGCTAACGATTATTGCAGTTCCGGCCATGGGGTATGTTAATGATACTTCTAAAAAAAAGATTTCATGAGTGAGGTTATCAATTGCGCTGCTTATTCACAGGGTCGGCGCTGTGCCAATGTTGAGCTTCATGAAGTGCATGAAGTGCTCAAAGAAGCTGACCAATTTGTTTGGATCGGTTTGCATGAGCCCTCCGAGGAAGTTCTCAAACAAGTGCAGTTAGAATTTGGCTTACACGATCTTGCCGTCGAAGACGCCCGCAATGCCCACCAGCGACCCAAGGTTGAATTATATGGCGATTCCGTTTTTGTGGTGCTGCGGACGGCACAGATGAATAAGGAACATCATATTGAATTTGGCGAAACGCATTTTTTTGTCGGGCCAAATTTTATTGTAACGATTCGCCACGGCTCTTCGGTTTCCTATGCCAATGTTCGTTCCCGATGCGAAAGCACACCACATTTGCTGAGTAAGGGCCAGGGTTTCGCATTGTATGCTGTCATGGATTTTATCGTGGACCAGTATTTCCCGGTGATACATGAACTGGAGCAGGATCTGCAGGTAGTCGAAGATAAAGTGTTTAAGGAAAAACCAAGCCGTGAGACCACGGAACATATTTACCAGCTTAAACGTGAATTGCTCGAAGTAAAAAGAGCTACATCTCCGTTGGTTGATATCTGCAACCGGCTCACAAGATTTGAAATAAAATGTATCTCGGAAGAAACAAGACCTTATTTCCGGGATGTATATGATCATGCGATACGCATCAATGAAGTGGTTGACAATACACGGGAATTGTTGAACACCGCATTGGAAGCAAACTTTTCGCTAATATCCATCTCGCAGAGCGATGTCTCCAAAAAATTCGCAGGCTGGGCCGCCATTATCGCCGTGCCTACCATGGTGGCTGGTTTTTATGGAATGAATTTTAAGTTTATGCCGGAGTTGGATTGGCATTATGGCTACCCCGTGGTGGTAACATTTACTATTACCGCTTGCTTTCTTTTATATTATTTTTTTAGGAGATCTGGGTGGTTGTAGTAATGCCGGGTTGGTCGTTATGCCAATCCCAGTGTCCTATTTCAGTGGGTGGGTGAGGATGATCAAAGAGGAGAATGCAGGTCTATCGAATTGTTGTGCCGTATGAACATTAAAAGCCCGAAACTTAGAGTAGCTTTCACCCGTTGTTGTAAAATCTTATAACGCTGCAAAAGAACTTTAATTCTCTTTTATAAAATTGTAGCTCACATCACCCCGCTTTACCCTCATTGCATTTTTTTTACGATCAAATTCAATAGCTACTGAGGTCTCGTCATTTTTGAAATTGTCAAAACCAGTGGCTTCGAGAGGATATGATGAATATCCTGAAGGCTGGACAATAAGTTTTTGTTTATGCCTGGTTATTTTTATCCTGATAGGAATTTCAGCGCTTGAATAGATACCCGTATATTTTTTAAGATGTCCAGGCTTTATAGTTGCTAATTTAAAATCGGGAATCAAATATATTTTGTCAAAACAAATATTCAGAGAGCCTATTGCAATACTCCTCATGGGATATACCCTCCCGTTAGAGCACAGGGCGATGGCGAGGCTGTCTCCAGGAAAGTAAGCCAACACAGATTCATACTCATCAATACCGCCTATATACCCTAATGCTTTTTTTTTATCAAATTCAAATTCAAGAAAACCCATCCCGTGACCGTCTGTAATTGTTTTCATCGTGTTCAGGCTGTTTTCGCTGATTATTTTTTTTGAAAATAAGGCTTCAATAAACAGGACCATGTCGGTTGGTGTGGATATAACACCACCGGAGGCGCCGGGAATACTAAGGTCTGTCTGACGTTGTTGTTCCCAATCATTTTTAAACCTGTACGGAAAACATTCGTCTTTTTCCATAACGGCTTTATGTCCATAGTAAGTATGGTTAAGACCTATTTTGGAAACTATCCTTTCCTGTAAAACCGCGGCATAAGATTTCTCGCATATTTTCTCAATGATATAACCTAGTAACAGGAAATTGGAATTGCTATAGGATGTTTTTTTGCCCGGTCTGCATTTAGGAGTTCTCTCTGCAATGATAGTTAGCATTTCCTCCTGGGTTCTCGGAGTTTCTTTCGATGATATGGAAGTCATATTCCTGATGCCGCTTCTATGGTTCAGTAGCTGGCCGATGGTAATGCTGGCTGAATGGGGATACAGGGGAAAATAGTTTTCTAAGGGAGTTGCGAGGCTTGTTTTGCCTTCTTCTATCAACTGGAAAATGATGGCTGCGGTAAATATCTTTGAAATAGATCCTATCCG
>JANOCH010000064.1:0-9989 GCA_031412015.1 Chitinophagaceae bacterium | reverse complement strand
TCATGGACCTGTTCACACCAATTGGTAAAGGACAGCGTGGTTTGATCGTGGCACAACCGAAGACAGGTAAAACGATGTTGCTGAAAGCGGTGGCGAATGCTATTGCTGAAAATCATCCTGAATGTTACCTGATGGTAGTGTTGGTAGATGAACGCCCGGAAGAGGTTACCGATATGGAACGAAGTGTAAAAGCAGAAGTTATTGCTTCCACTTTTGATGAGCCTGCAGAGAAACACGTTAAGGTTTCTACTATGGCATTGCAAAAAGCAAAACGGCTCGTTGAGTGTGGTCACGATGTTATCATCCTGTTAGATTCTATCACCCGTCTTGCACGTGCCCATAATACAGTTGCTCCTTCAAGCGGTAAAGTATTATCCGGTGGTGTGGAAGCAAATGCCATGCAAAAACCAAAACAATTCTTTGGTGCGGCCCGTAAAATTGAATTTGGCGGATCATTGACCATTATTGCTACCGCCCTGGTTGATACCGGCAGTAAAATGGATGAGGTGATCTTTGAAGAGTTCAAAGGAACCGGTAATATGGAATTGCAATTGGAGCGTCGCCTGTCCAATAAACGCATTTATCCTGCTATAGACCTGACAGCATCTTCTACCCGTCGTGATGAGCTATTGTTAGACAGGGATGTATTACAACGGATGAACCTGCTCCGCGTTTTCCTGGCGGATATGAATGTGGAAGAGTCGATGCGGGAATTACTAAACCGTATGAAGGGAACTAAAAGCAATGAAGAGTTTTTAGCTTCCATGAACCGCTAGTAGTTTCAACTGATTCTGATATACTTAAGCTTCCTTTCGGGAAGCTTTTTTTATTGCCTTTTGGGGAAAATATCCGCACAATCTTAGCCGCTGGTTTTCGTTATAGCCATGGCGCCAACCTTATGCAAAACTGCTTTTGAAAACCACTATCATGAAAACACTTAAACTGCTTATCGTTTCCCTGTTTTTCCCGCTTATTTTTCATGCACAACAAACCCTTACCGGCTTGTGGATAGGCTCTTTAAGCAATGATAGTACTACGGTAAGAAATGACCAGTCTTATGAAATAGCGCTTACACAATATAAAGAAAAGGTATACGGATATTCCCGTAGTAGTTTTATCGTCAACGATACGCTGTACTATGTTTTGAAAAGAGTAAAAGGAACGATTGACGGTGATGTGTGCGAAATAAAAGACGATGAGATCGTTTCGTATAACTTTCCCGGAAGGCTGGATAAAGGGGTTAAAGTAATTACCACTTTCCGCAGAAACCTGCTCGACAGTGTGTGGCATTTATACGGCGACTGGAAAACCAATAAAACCAAAAAGTTCTATGCCATTACCGGTAAGATAGAATTGAAATCGGAGGCCGATCTTGATAAATCTAAGATCTTTCCTCATTTGGAGGAATTAAAGATGGATAAAGACGTTGAGTTTTATGCGGCCAGTAAAAAGCCAGTGGAATCAAACCCACCATCGAAAAGCACATTGGTTAGCAATAAAAAGGAAGAAATTAAGAAATCGACTCAGGCTGACGTCGCAAAGGTAAAAGTCAATAAAACAGATGCAACGGCCGTAGCAGCGATTGCAAACTTTAAGCAGGAAGCTGTTGCTCAAAAAGAAGAGACACCACCAGAAGAAGCTGCTATCAGCATCGCGACAAAAAAATCCGACTTGCCCGCTACTACTATACAAACCGAACAAAAGAAAGATGTGGCAGGCAGCTTATCAAAACCTGAAGTAAAAAAACAAGAAATCCCGGTATTCAGGCAGGAGCCGGTTTTATCTGCAACAACGGAGGAAACAGCAGCAACAACTAAAAAGTCAGAATTGGTAACAACGGTGAAAGCCTCTGAAGAAAAGAAATTTAATACCGAAGCGGCACAAGCGTCTCCCATCAAAATAACTGCTACTGTAGCTGCTCTTGTACTGGAAAGAAAAACAGTGGCGCCACAAATTGTAACGTTTAAATCTGATAGTCTTGAACTCGCCCTGTATGACAATGGAGAAATAGACGGTGATACCGTTAGTGTATTATTGAATGGAGAAATTTTGATGACCAAACAAGGATTGAAAGCATCCGCGATAAAGAAAACGATCTATGTACAACCTGGCACTGAAGAGGTAACGCTGGTTTTATATGCTGAAAACCTTGGCAAGTATCCTCCGAATACTGGCTTGCTGGTAGTGCATGATGGGGACGATACTTACCAGGTCAGGTTTAGTGCCGACTTCCAACAGAATGCGGCGGTGGTGTTTAGAAGGAAGAAATAGATTAATTATTACCATCAATTAGTCGTTAAATCTAAATTTATGGTACTGTTACGTATACCTTAAATTGCGTTATGCAATACGAACATCATTATGATTTATAGAATTTTGGTTTTTCTAACTCTTATTTCACAACTTGCCTGTGGGCAGCAAACACAACCAAGCAAAAAAAGCAATCCTTTCTCTTTTATAGACTCAATTTTTACTAAGCCCGGCTATAATGTCGAGATTCTTGACTTTGTATTTCCGCAAGATGTTCAAGAAGTACTTCTTCGTTTTCAAAAATCAATGGCAGAAAATAAAGAATGGGCAGAGGAATATTTTTCCAAAAATTATAAAGCTGGTGAAGGCCTACCATATCATGAAAATTTAGGTATTACAAAGGAAGAATATCAAAAAATTAAAGATATTGAGAAATCGCCCCCTAAGGTCGTAGTCAAAAGTATAGCTTCGCTAAAAAGAAATCGAACCTCCGATTTTTTGTCTTTTAGTACCGCTGAAGATGGCATAAGTTTTATTGAATTGCTTAGAATTGACTTAAAAAATGAGCAATTAGTGTTCAATGAAGACACTATCCCTTTCCATAACGAAATCACTGCATCAGCCTCGACTCCCTTTGGTGAATGGCATGGATATTCATGGAAAAAAGAAATTTCGAATTTAGGGGAAACAGATGATCTTAAAGTGGATAGTTTAGTTTCTAAAATTGTTGAAATAAGTTTTGGCATAGTAAAGGCAAATAATAAAATACTCTTTCGGCTAAAGTATAAAGACGTTAACAGGGGTGAGTTAAAAGCAAATGTTGATATCGCCTGTTTTTTAAACTAAGAGTTGACTATAGCTTTCGCTATTCTTCCACCACAATGCCCCTCACCAACTCCACCTCAAATCCCCTCTGTAATAAATAATCGATTGTTTTCTTTTTCCTGACCAGGTACTGTTCATCTTTCAACGAAGCATATTTTTCATTCGCCAACTTTTTCAAAACTTCGTGATATTCATCCTCCCTTATTTGTTGCAGGGCTTTTTTAATACTGTATTCACTTACTTTTTTTTGCTTCAACTCATATTTTATCTTTACTCTTCCCCATTGTTTCAGCCTGAATTTTCCACCGGCAAAGGCGATGGCAAACCGTTCTTCATTCAGGTAGCCATCGTCGATCAGGGTGGCGATGATGGCGTCATGTTCCTTTTTGTAAACACCCAGGCTGTATAATTTCTCCCTTACCTCGCTGTGGCAGCGTTCCTGGTAGCCGCAATAATGCCTCAGTTTCTGCAAGGCCTGCGCTGTGGTCAGTGTTTTTTTGTTTGGTCCCATTACTCAGTTTTTGCTGGCTCCTGCCCGGCAAAAGGCACAGGATTCGCGCTGCAAGATACAAGGACGACGGCAAGCGGCCGGCTGCAAAAAAAGGGCTTTCTTAACAGTCCCCGGTTGATTTTAAAGTGTTGGCAATAATACAAAAATCAGTAGTTTCGCCACACTCAATTTTATTTATGAAGTTTATTGTATCATCGTCCACTTTACTGAAACAATTACAGCATATCGCCGGGGTTATTAATGCCAATACAGTATTGCCGATTCTCGAAGATTTCTTGTTTGAAGTAGAAAAAAATAAACTGACCGTGGTAGCTACCGACCTGGAAACAGTGATGCGGGTACAATTGGACATCGACGCTAAAGACACGGGTAAGGTGTGCATTCCTGCGAAGATCCTGCTTGACTCCCTGAAAAATCTTCCCGATCAGCCACTGGCATTTAATATTGACAAAAATTTCGGCGTTGAAATTACCAGCGACAATGGAAAGTATAAGGTCATGGGAGAAAACCCGGACAATTTTCCGAAAGCACCCGCTGCTGACGATACCACTTCATTTACGTTGACCGCCTCGGCTTTGATCACTGCGATCAACAAGACATTATTCGCTACCAGCAACGATGACCTGCGCCCGGCTATGACCGGCGTGTTCTTTGAACTCGATAAAAAGGGGATGCAGTGTGTCGCTACGGATGCCCATCGTTTAGTTCGGTATAAAAGAAAGGATGTAAGCTGTCCTAAAAGCGATTCCTTCATCGTTCCCCGTAAGCCACTCAATTTATTAAAGGCCGCTATTCATTCCAACGAAGATGAGCTGACTTTAAGCTATAATAGCAATCACCTGTTTGTCAAACATGGCACCACGCAAATGAGCTGCCGCCTGATCGACGCCCGTTTCCCGGATTATAAAGTGGTGATCCCTGCTGACAATCCCTACAGGCTTACGGTGAATAAAAGTGATTTTCAAAGTGCTTTACGCCGTGTGAGTATTTTTAGTAATAAAAGTACCAACCAGGTTGCTCTTAATATAAGTGGCAGTGAATTACAACTGGCTGCCCAGGATGTTGATTTTAGCTTTGAAGGAAATGAAAGAATGAAATGCCAGTATAATGGCGAAGACCTCGTTATCGCTTTCAATGCAAAATTCCTGATCGAAATGTTATCCGCTGCTGATGGCGATGAAGTAAATCTTGAATTGTCAACCCCCACCAAGGCGGGTCTTATCAAACCAACCGACCAGGAAGAGGATGAGGAACTGCTGATGTTGGTGATGCCGTTGATGTTGAATCAATAACGTCCAGGCCCTAAAGGGGGGTATATAACATTTTCATTAATCTCTCTTTTCTTAAGAGAGATTTTTATTATACACACGATGAACTTTATCCTTATCAGGTCTTTTGACAACTATATACCAGCGCATATTGCGATGGGTCGATTGAAAGAAGAGTATATCAATTGCTATTTGCAGGATGAATACAGTGTTACTATCGATCCTTTTCTTTCTAATGCGATCGGAGGAATTAAATTAATGGTAGCGGAAACACAAGCGGAAAGGGCCCTGGAAATTTTGAATATGCCGCAAGAATAGCTTTTCTTTCGACGTTTTTCCTTCGTAACTTTTGTTTATAATTTTTGCCGTTATGTGGGATACTATTATCGAGTATTTTTCAACGCTGGAAAAACGGCCGCTGGAAAGAATGGCTATTTTGGTAGGCGGTCTGCTTATATTCTGGATCATAGAGGGAGCTATTCCTTTAATTCCGATGCGGTATAAAAAAACAAAATTGAAACATGCAGCTGTCAATTTTGGGTTCACGGTTATACATCTCATTATTCACACTTTGCTGGCTATCCTGATCGTGAGCCTCTCCTTATGGTGTGAAAAGAGAGGCTTTGGGTTGGTGCACTGGTTTAATGCGAATGTGTTGCTAACCATCATTATCGGTGTGCTGGCATTGGATTTTAGCAGCTGGCTGGTGCACCTGGTCATGCATAAAACACCGCTACTGTGGCGTTTTCACCTTATTCATCATAGTGATAACAATGTGGATGTAACCACGGGTCTTCGTCACCATCCCGGTGATAGCTTTTTGCGCGGCCTCTTTTTCCTGTTGCTGATCTTTATTTCTGGCGCACCGATGTATAGTGTTATGATCTATCAAACATTGGTGGTTATGTCTACTGCGTTTACACATGCTAATATCAGCTTACCTAAAAAACTGGATCGTGCCCTAAGCTTTATTTTGGTGTCTCCCAACATGCACAAGGTTCATCACCACTGGAAGCAGCCATATACTGACAGCAACTACGGCGCGGTTTTTTCAATCTGGGACCGGCTACTTGGAACTTTCATGAAACTCGATACAAAAGATATCCGCTATGGTCTCGACCGCTATTATCCTAATGAAAAGGATGAAGATTTTATAGCGCTGATGAAAAAGCCGTTTCAGAAATTGAACCCATGACCTGGCGACCCTGCTGATGGCTTATAAAAAACTACTGTCCGCTAATTTAACTGTGCACCCCCCCTGCTTTTTCCTACATTCGTTATCAATCAATTTATTTCAGATGAAAGGTTTAATTCTCTTCGTCGCCTTCTGCTATTCGATAATAACAGTGGCGCAGGAAAACGCTTTATATGTGGCAGCTAAAACAGGGCTAAATATCCGGGAGAAACCGGAAACTACTGCCAAAGTGCTGGATAAAATCCCGTATGCTGCAAAAGTCTTCCGCGAAGAAACGGGTGAGCAAAACAAACGCATCAATACCGAAGGGTTTATTGGCTACTGGCAAAAAGTTACTTATAATAATAAGACCGGCTATATTATCGATGCTTATCTTCTTCCTTATCCTCCGCCGAAAGCAGACACCAGGACATTGAAAGAATATCTGGCGCAGATCTCGGCGGCTTTTGGTGATTCCCTGGTAATAAATAGCGGGACCATGCAGAATGTAGAAGAGGGCGGATCTCAGCTAATTAAACAATTATATAAAAACGGGGCTGAGTGGCATGAGTTCCAGGGCTACGAGTACAATTCGATGACCTATTTCATTCCGGGATTTACCATGCAGCAGGCTTTTCTGCTGGTTCGTTTGATACCTGAGTTTGCTGATTACGTCAGTGAAAAAGATGAGTTCATTATAAACAATAAGAAAGTAAAAAAGAAGGGCCGGGAATATGAATACAAAATAGAGAAAGAGGTCTTTGGAGATACCCCATGGATCAATAGAATAAAGATCGGCTTTGAAGATGGCGCCATCTACGATTTCGAAATGTTTCAAATAGATAACCAGGTGGTGATTTTTTATGGCGCAGGTGTGTAGTTTTGTTGTATGATAAAGATCGCCATGATTCCCGCCAGGTACGCGGCTACAAGATTTCCTGCAAAGCTGATGCAATTACTCGGTGGCAAAACTGTTATCCGCCACACTTATGATGCCACAGTGGCCACACAATTATTTGATGAAGTTATTGTGGTAACAGACAGCGATATTATTTTCCGCGAGATAACTTCGAATGGCGGGAAAGCCGTGATGAGTAAACGAGTACATGAGAGCGGAAGCGACCGCATTGCAGAAGCCATTACGGACATGGATGTGGATGTCATTATCAATGTACAGGGAGATGAGCCCTTTATTCAAAAAGAACCGTTGGAAAAACTGGTTAGCCTGTTTGATGATCCGGCGGTTCGGGTTGGTTCGTTGATGCGAAAAATTGAAGATAGCAATGAACTGATCAAAAGCAGTGCGGTAAAGGTAGTGGTGAATAAAAACAATGATGCATTGTATTTCAGCCGCAGTGTTATTCCTTTCGCCGCCAATACTGGCATAGAAGCGCCATATTTCCTGCACATAGGAGTATATGGTTTTCGTAAAGAAACGCTTTTGCAATTTACTCAATGGCCGACCGCTCAGCTGGAGCAGGTAGAAAAGCTGGAACAACTTCGTTACTTAGAAAACGGCGTTCCGATCCGTTTGGCGTTGGTTGATTTTAGAAGTGTGGCCATTGATACACCGCAGGATCTGGAAATAGCGGAAAAATTTTTATAGTCAATTACATTCCGCAAAGAGTAAAGTTTTTTATACCGCTTCTTTTCGTTTACTCCTGCATTAATTGAATGATGGTTTTTCTTTCTTAATTATTTCCTTCACCGCATTGATCTTCTTTTGCACACTATCAATACTTTCCCTGTATTTATCAGTTTTTTCTTCGGAAGCTTTTATTAAGAGCAGGGTTTGCTGCAACCGGTGATTGGAATATTCTATCAGGTGATGGCGGTAGTTCTCAATATGTGGCGGCAAGTCCATCTTTTCGGCCAGCTCCAGCACATTTACACATTCCGCCCAATCTGCCAGCGCCGTTTCCTTCAGATTCAATAAAAAGGCTTCTTGCGTGGTTGTATCCCGAAGTCTCATTGCATCCAGGGCTATTTCTTCAAGTATGTTGAAGTGTTCGACTGTGCTTGCAAATTTTTCCCGGTCATCATTTTTACCTGATAAGTCTTCCTTTTGCGTGAAAAATAAAAACGCCCCGGCTACAATTGCCACCCCAATAACGATATAGGTAATAACATTCTTTTTTGCTTGCATGACCTCTTTTTTGAAAGATGCAAATTTTTCCTGAATAATAAAATAGCACAAACACTATTACTGCCGGTTAAAACAAACCCTTCCTATCTTTGCCCGCTTACTATCCTCACGAAACAGACTCGCATGAAGCTGCTCAAGCAATTGTATCAATATATTATTCTTTTCCTGCGAACAAAGCTCAGCCGTGTGCAATACATCATGGTAATTGCCACCCTGGTTGGGCTGGCATCAGGGTTAATGGCCGTATTACTTAAAACACTCGTTCACTATTTACAGCACTGGATTAAAGAGATCAATATTAGTCGTTTTGCCTATTTATTATTTCCCGCCCTTGGGCTTGTGCTTACCGTTGTCATCATAAAAATATTTTTCAACGGCTACATCGAAAAAGGAATTGCCATGGTCCTCAGAGCCATCGCTGGTAAATCGTCCTTTATTCCCCTGCGTCATACTTACCAGCATGTTATTACCAGTTCGCTGACGGTTGGATTGGGAGGCTCGGCCGGATTAGAAGCCCCCATCGTAGCTACCGGCTCGGCCGTTGGTTCCAATATGGCACGCATCAGCGATCTTAACTATCGTGAACGAACCTTACTGATCGGCTGCGGCTCCGCAGCCGGCATTGCTGCCGTATTCAATGCCCCGATAGCCGGTGTTATTTTTGCTATCGAGGTTTTATTGACCGATGTGGTGGTTGTAAGCTATTTTATTCCATTGATAATTTCATCCGTTGTCGGCGCCTTATGTTCCAAGATCATCCTGCAGGAATCCTTCCTCTTCAATTTCACATTACAGGAGCATTTCAATTACAGGAATGTTCCGTTTTATATCGTATTGGGCGTATTGTCGGGTTTCACTGCTCTTTATTATGCAAGGGTATTTAAAGGGTCAGAGGGCAAATTGCACCGCTGGAAAATCAACGGGTATACCAAAGCTTTGTTTGGCGGCATTCTATTGATCGGTCTGTATATGTTCTTTCCCCCTTTATTTGGGGAAGGCTATGATAGCATAAAATTAGTAGGCAGTGGCCAGGCGGGTCTGATGAATGATAATAATTCTTTTTTTGCATTGATGGAGGAAAATTGGTCGCTGGTTTTATTTGCCGGTTGTATTGTTTTATTAAAACCCATCGCGGCTGCGATTACTATTGGCTCAGGCGGCAATGGTGGCAACTTCGCCCCATCTTTATTTACCGGTTCCTTCTTAGGCTTGTTTTTTTCAAAGCTGATGAATAATACTGGTTGGGTAAAAATACCGGAGGGAAATTTTAGCCTCGTGGGAATGGCTGGTGTATTAAGTGGGGTGATGTATTGTCCCCTATCCGCAATATTCTTGATTGCAGAAGTTACTAATGGCTATGAATTATTCATTCCTCTGATGCTGGTTTCCTCCATTTCTTTTTTCATTGTAAAAAGTTATGAGCCCTTTTCCATGGAGACGAAGAAGCTGGCGATGGAAGGACAGATATTCACGCATAAAAAAGAAAAAAATATTCTAACCAGCATCCGCCCGGAAGAAATGATACAGGATAAGTATGATGTCATTTCCATCGATAAAAAAATGCGTGACCTGGTAGAGATCATTAAAAACAGTGATAAGAATATTTTCGCCGTCGTTGATAATAAGGACCGGTTTGCCGGTATCATTGAACTGAATGATATCAAACAACAGCTTTTCAAACCAGAGCTTTTTGATAAAACAACGATTCGTTCATTAGTTAAAAAACCGGCCGCGATATTGAATAAAGATCATACCATGCACGAGGTAATGGAAAAATTTGATATCACCCAAAGCTGGTACCTACCGGTATTAGAT
>JANOCH010000063.1:0-2450 GCA_031412015.1 Chitinophagaceae bacterium | reverse complement strand
GGAACACACCAACTGTAAAGTTCAGGGTAGTGTTGCTGGCAGACAAAGACCCTGAATCAAAAGGCCTGGGCGAAGCAACGGTAGACAGGGCCGGCCTTGACCCGCAAACAGTATACAGGTCCTATGCCGGCGCCGCCATGTATGTAACGCCAACTGTCAATAGCCTGGTAGGATATACGACCGAGTATATCAATAAGAAAAAATCGGAAGGGAGTTTAAAGACCAATGACGAGATCATCCGCGAATCATATTATTGCCTGCGAAAGGTTTTCCTTGAAATGTACTACAAAGGACCTGTGCATTCGGAACTGGCGAAGTACATGACCGGCAAAAAATTGTATAAAAAGGTAAAAGCGCAGCAGGAGAAGGCCGACCAGCGAAAAGAGGAGAGAGAAGATGAGATTAGGATCAACAGCGTAACATTCGCCACAGCGCTTCGGATGGCATTGGCGGCACAGCAGATACCGGCAGAGTTACAGGTATACGTTCCGCGTAAATTGGGAGCGTGGAGAGATGCCATCTTTATGGAAGAGCTGGATTTTGCGTTACGGGTTAAGATCAGGAACAAATATTATTACCTCGAAGCTTTTAATAATTTTGATGCCTTTGGTACACCTTACGCGTATTTGGAAGGAACCGAAGGCTATAGCATTGGCTATGACGAAGTAGACAGGTATTTCCGTACCACGGTACCACCCACTAAACATACCGAGAATATCGACAAGCAGGATTACGCTATTCGGTTTAATGCCGCCATGGATATTGTCGAGGTAGATCGCACCAGCTCTTATTTGGGAAATGACAAGAGCTCGAAAATAGGACCTGCCAATCTCGATCGCAGTTACCTGGCTTACGATTTCACCAAATATTTCGCGGAACCAAAAGGAAAGAAGAAAGATAATACGGTCACAACGGATGCGGTTAAATATGAAGATGTAGACAAGGAGGAGCACATTCGTGAAAGGAAAGAGCTTTTTGAAAAAATGCTAAAGGAAAATTTTGATCCGGAGAAATATGATGAATTTGAATTAGTAAAAGACGGACGGTTTGGTGATACGGCGACACTGGAATTTAAAGAAAAATTCACGCTGAAAAAATTACTGAGCAAAGCAGGCAAAAATTATTTGTTTGAAGCTGGTAAGCTGATTGGCGGGCAAATAAAATTGGAATCTACAGAGTTGACCGAACGTAAATCAGATATCTGGTTGCCCTATGCCCGAACTATTCAAAATAATATTAGTATTGACCTGCCGGCCGGTTATACTGCTGATGGTTTACAGGATCTGAATATGAATGTTGATAATGAAAGCGGGTCTTTTATTTCGACGGCGAAAGTAGAAGGGGATAAGCTCCTGGTCAGCACCACCAAGCTTTATAAAAAGAATTTTGACAAAAAAGAAGCGTGGCCCAACTATGTAGCCTTCCTTGAAGCGGGTTATAAATTCAGCCAGGCGAAGATCGTGTTGAAGAAAAAATAGGGCTACAATTGGTCGCGTCATCAAAACGAAGTTCGCCATGCCAGTGGTGAAATTTCTAAATATATTGAGTCTTCGAAAGTCTTCCTGAGCTTGTCGAAGGATAGGGATTTAGGGTAGAAACCTTACCCTTACATCAGGACCCGGTACCATACAGACCTCTTTTTTCCCAAACCATTTATAGCGATTCCTGGCAACCCATCTGTAAATAGGCTGACGAATAAATTGGGGGACTACAGTGAATACGTACAAAGCTTTGGAGGGCCAATTAAGATATTTGGTTATTCGCAGTGCGGCATCTGAGTAAGTGTACACCTTATCATTGTCAATTAGGATCACACTATCGATTCCCGGATCGACCTGGTATTTCTCCCTTATCATTTTACCGGCTTCAGATTGTAAAGGCGCGAATCTGATAATGGCTTTTTTGTCATTACGGATAGCAAAATTCACCATTGCATTACAGTAATTGCAGACTCCATCAAAAAGAACAATAGGGTTTTCTTGCATGCGGGTACAAAGATAAAGCCGTTTTCTCCCGGATTAGTTGTAATTTTTGTTACTAATGCCCGGGAAGGGACCATTGTAAGTTTGACCTCCAATCTGAATTTTCTGAAAGCTCTCAACAGGCCCGTGAATGCGATTCACCCAATGAGGTATTGACTATTCTTTTTTTCTTTTAAAAATTAGACATGGTGTCGGAAAGCCATGTGTCCGGGTTTGAGCTTGAAAAGCTAATGGTAAACATTTGTTCTCATATTATCAACGGAAAAATGAAAAGGGCAGTATTTAAAATAGTTATTTTTTGCGTGTTATTGTTGTATTCATTTATTGCAAACACACAGAATAATATCATTGACTCCCTGAAAACGATTTTGGAAAACCCGCAGGATGATACCAGTAGGGTCAATGTCCTTAATAAGTTAAGTATTGAGTCGTCGTTGAACAGCGATAAAACAGGTTCACTTCAAGCTG
>JANOCH010000062.1:0-3784 GCA_031412015.1 Chitinophagaceae bacterium | reverse complement strand
AATATGGCACCAATAACTTACCCGATTGCAGCAATATGTGTCATGAAAGCAGTGGTGTGGCGTTGGGAGAATCATTAGGTATTGGGAAAGGTTCTGTAAAACTGGAAGATTTTTACCAGACTGAAGTCATTATCATATTGGGACAAAATCCGGGAACCAATCATCCAAGAATGCTGACGGCGCTGCAAAAAGCAAAAGCTAATGGCGCGATCATTATTTCCATCAATCCATTACCTGAAACAGGGTTAATGGGCTTTAGCAATCCCCAACAGGTAAAAGGATGGCTGGGAATGGGCACAGCTCTTACAGATATCTTTTTGCCGATAATGATCAATGGCGACATGGCATTGTTGCAAGCTATTGCCTTGTTATTAGTGGAAGAAGAACAAAAAAATCCTGGAAAAGTGTTTGACCTTGATTTTATAAAAAAAAGGACAGAAGGTTATGATGAGTTTGTTCGACATCTGCAAAAACAGAATATTGATGAATTGGCCAAAGCCTGTGGCATTGATCCTGTACAAATAAAAGAAACCGCTGCCGTTTTAAAAGATAAGAAAAAGATCATCGCCTGTTGGGCCATGGGACTTACGCAACATAAGAATGCAGTGGATACCATCAAAGAGATCGTGAATTTATTGTTATTGAAAGGGAGTATTGGAAAATCGGGGGCCGGCACCTGTCCCGTAAGAGGACATAGCAATGTACAGGGTGACCGCACTATGGGTATTTATGAAAAACCGTCTAAGAAGTTTTTAAAAGCAATGGAAGATAATTTTCAATTCACGCCTCCGGATAAACAGGGGTATGACGTAGTAGAATCCATCAAAGCGATGCATAACGGAAAGGCAAAAGTATTTTTTGCGATGGGCGGCAATTTCCTTTCAGCAACGCCAGACACAAATTACACTGCTCAAGCATTAAGAAAATGTAAACTAACCGTTCATGTTTCTACCAAACTAAATCGTAGCCATTTGGTACACGGCAAAGAGGCTTTGATACTTCCCTGCCTTGGCAGGAGCGATAAGGATATAGTAAACGGAGAAGAGCAATTTGTCTCCTGTGAAAATTCTATGAGTGTGGTGCAGGCCTCGAAAGGAGTGTTGCAGCCAATATCCGATGAACTTTTAAGTGAACCAGTCATTGTGTGCAGGCTTGCAAAGGCCACGCTCAAAGACCGAAGTAAAGTGAACTGGAATAAATATCTTTTGCATTATGATTCAATAAGGGATGCCATTGAACACACTATTCCTGGTTTTGAAAAATACAATGAGCGGGTAAGAATACCTGGCGGATTTTATTTGCCCAATTGCAACCGGGACGGGCATTTTGATACTGCCACCCAAAAAGCGCAGTTCACTGTAACAAAGTATACCTCCCTTGATCTGGCAGATGATGAACTAATGATGATGACGATACGCAGTCATGACCAGTTTAATACAACTATTTATGGTCTCAATGACCGGTATCGTGGTATCTACAATGAACGAAGGGTCATTTTAATGAACCAGCGGGACATGAATAAAAGAGGTATTCAAAAAGAAGATGTGGTGGATATTTATAATTATCATGATGGTGTGGAAAGGGTAGCTCACAAATTTCTTGTCGTTCCCTATCCCATTCCCGAAACCTGCACAGCTACTTATTTTCCCGAGGCAAATATATTGGTGCCGATCAGTAGTGTGGCGGAAAAAAGTAATACGCCTACATCGAAATTGGTTATAGTGAAAGTAAAAAAGCCTGTTGGCTAATGGATTTGTTTCCGATCAATCGTGTCGCATACCTTCCGCCACTCTGAACACATGCAATAAATAAGGAAACAAACCATCCATCGTTTCCTCCACCCCCCGGGTAGAACCGGGCAAAGTAATGACCAGCGTATTTTTGATAAATCCGGCTATTCCTCTTGACAACATAGCATAAGGAGTTCTTTGCTGGCCATAGCTCCTCGCGGCTTCCATGATACCGGGGATCTCCCTGTCAAGCAAAGGCTTAATTGCATCAGGTGTAACATCTCTTGGAGAAAGACCCGTGCCTCCTGTGATCAAAACAAGATTATATCCATCTTCGCTTAATTTTTTGACCGTATCCTGTATCATGGCAAATTCATCAGGAATTATTGTATGAAACGCCGCCGATAAATTTATCTTGGCGAGCTTCTCGATGATCTTTTGTCCGCTGCTATCTTTTTTCTTACCATGAAAAACGCCATCGGAACAAACGATCACAGCGGTCTTTAAATTATCCGCCACCTGGTCTTTAAAATCTGTTTTACCTCCTTTCTTACTTTCTAATTTTATCGTTGATATCTCAACTCCCTTATCCAGCGGTTTCAACATATCGTAGATAGTTAATGCGGCAATGGCAGCACCATGCATCGCTTCAACTTCAACACCTGTTTTATAAATGGTATGAACTTCTACCGTGATGATGATCTTTAATCCATCCAGTTCATGCTTGATAGTGGCATACTCGACAGGAAGAGGATGACAGTCTGGTATCACATCACTTGTTTTTTTTATGGCCAGCAATCCCGCCGCCCTGGAGAACTCGAACACATCTCCCTTTGGAACTTTTTTATTTTTAACAGCATCAATCGTCTCCTGTTTGGAAACCGTAATTATTGCCGATGCGATCGCCTGTCGAAGACTGCTTGTTTTGTTTGTTATATTGACCATAGTTAAACCTCACCCCAACCCCTCTCCAGAGGAGCGGGGTTTTACACTCCGACGGTTGAAGAAGCGTTTTGTTTTTTAATCCTTTTGTCTTACTATTTCAGAATTATGTTATATGCTTTTAAGTAATAATTAAAATGTTGAATCCTTTGCTTTTGTAATGTCAATCCAATTATCAAACTCTAAAGTCCCCCTTCGGGGGATTTAGGGGGCTGTTCTCCTTCCACTGATAGCTTTCATCTTCAAACAATTCCTTTCCCCAAACAGGTAATTCCGCTTTCAATCTTTCGACCGTCTCCGCACATGCCTCAATAGCTGCTTTGCGATGCGGCGACGAAGTAAAAACAAATAAAGAGATTTCTCCCACCGCTATTTTACCTAGAGAGTGATAAACATGCATACAGGTCAATTCATATTTCAAAAAAATATCTTCCCGGATTGTATGCATTTTTTCCAAGGCCATTTCCTCGTAGGTGGTGTATTCTATCGCCGCAACCCTTTTATCATTGATCATATCAGCCCTTACCTGCCCGAGAAAAATACTGTGCCCGCCGATAGCGGTTTGCGTACTGTGCTTTTGAATGCTGTCTGCAATGAAGGATGCAGCAACAGGTCCCTGTACAAATATATTTTTGGGTTTTCTTTCTTTCATGATCATTATGCCGGGTGTTGTTTTTTCCAATTTTCAATTCCTCCTTTTAAACTATACACCTTTTTTGCCGGTCCAAAAATACCGGATAAAATAGTAGCAGCCTGCTTGCTTCTTTTGCCGGACTGGCAGAATACGATCACCGAATCCGATTTCATACCTGCCGCGGCATTTTCAATCTGTTTTAAAGGTATTTTTTGGTGGTTAAATTCATGGACGAAGGGAAGCTCATCCAATTCCCGGACATCGATCACATCAACAGCCTCGTATTCCAACATTCTGTCAAAATCATCTCCGTCAATTTCAAACGAGGAAGGCGATAGCCCACAGAGCCATTCATAATTCATTTGCTTAAAAAGTAGTTCATTGGCAGGTATCAATGCTATTGTTTCAACCCCCGGCGACAGCGCCAGTTCGTATACCTGGTTGTTCAAAGCATTAAAGGTTAATAGCCGGTTCATCA
>JANOCH010000061.1:0-4070 GCA_031412015.1 Chitinophagaceae bacterium | reverse complement strand
CATGAAAAAGGGTATTGATTTGCTGACTAACATTCCCATGTTTTATCAAAAAACTGATGCCGCAACTAAAAAGAAGGTGCTGTGTTCGATTTTTCCTGAAAACTTATTTTTTTATAAAGAAAAAAGTCGAACACCACGAATAATGAGGCCGTTCGTCTAATACTCAATACCAGCAAGGGTTTCAGCCAAAAAAAAACCGGAGAACTCTTCAAAAATTTGGAGTTGTCCGGTGAAGTGGAGGTTACCGGACAAAAGTCGAACCTTTTTGACGACTTAAAAGCCCTAAATACTATAATTAACAACGGTGCTTTTTTATAGTAAGATTCTATGCATTCACACAAACTTGCTTTTGACTTCCCAAACCTTCAATGCTCAATTCTACTACATCACCTTCTTTTAAATATTGTGCAGGCTTCATGCCCAACCCCACACCTGGTGGCGTACCTGTGTTTATCCAATCGCCTGCTTCAAGTGTCATAAATTGTGATAAATAATGTACGAGAAAATAGCAGTTGAAGATCATGGTCTGTGTTGTTCCATTTTGCATTTGCCTTCCATTGACGAATAGAGACATGGAAAGTTTATGGGCATCAGGAATTTCATCTTTGGTAACCAAATATGGTCCTAAGGGGTTGAAATTGTCACACGACTTCCCCTTCGTCCATTGCCCGCCTCTTGCCAGCTGAAATTCCCTTTCTAAAACGTCATGCGAAACACAATATCCTGCGATGTATTCTTCTGCTTCTTCCACATATCGTGTGTGTTGCAAATCTTAAAGAAAGAATTCATTTCTTGTCTCTGAAAATGTCTTGATTATTCATTATAAGTTAGTTCGATTCCCGTCTTCCCGACATACATAATTAGCAAACTCATACCAGTATTGAGTTTTTAGTTGGGCATAATCCGGAGAATCTTTCCGCCATCAACACCTATATATAAATAACCATCTGGTCCTTGTTTCACTGAGCGCACACGCCAGTGTTTATCTGTGAGTAAACGTTCTTCTTTTATGACTTTATTGTTTTCAATGACCAGTCTGTTCAAGTGTTGCAGCGCCAAGGCGCCAATGAATAAATTGCCTTTCCATACGGGTATAACATCAGAAGAATAAAACTGCATGCCACTGGGTGCAATAGAGGGTTTGTAATAATAAACGGATTGCTCCATCCCTTCCTTATCTGTTATGCCTTCACCAACTGGTGTGCCGTCATAGTTTAGTCCGTAGGTTATCACGGGCCATCCATAATTCAATGTTGGTTTAATGATATTTACTTCATCGCCACCCATGGGGCCATGCTCATGTTCCCACAAATCTCCAGTAGCCGTATTTAATGCTAAACCATTTGGATTGCGATGCCCGTAACTCCAGATTTCTGGTTTGGCGTTAGGGGTATCAACATATGGGTTATCCTTAGGTACTTGTCCATCTTCATAGATGCGCAGTACTTTGCCCAAATGATTATTTAATGTTTGTGCGGAATCTTTCAGGTCTGTTTTTTCACCCATGGCTATGAACAGGTAGCCATCTTTAAGAATCAGGCGCGAACCATGATGAAACGGCTTCTTAAAGTATGGCAGGGCAGTAAATAATCTTTCTCGCTGAAGCAGTTTTAGTCCGTCTAATTTTGCGCGATCAACTACCATGGTATTAGAAGTGGTGTCGCCCTCGCTATAAGAAAAATATATCCAGCCGTTATTTTTATAATCAGGGTGAACTAAGATGTCGAGCAGGCCACCATCACCCTGGCCCACTACTTTAGGAACGCCTTGCAGTAATTCTTTCTCTCCTGTTTCTGTGTTAACCACTACAATGTTTCCAATAGCTCTGTCAGTCACCAGCAATCGACCGTCTGGCAAAAAGTCCATACCAAAGGGAATGGTGATGCTATCGGTAACCGTTTCTACTTTCAGTTTGGTGCCATCACTTTCTATGATTACGAATTCTTTCTGCTTTGTGCTGCACGATGTTATCAAGCAGATCAGAATTAATATCACGATTGTTGTTTTTAATGAGTGGAAGGTTATTATGGTTTTCATGGTGTGTTATAGTGTGTATTGTATTTGTCCTTCTTTCAGCTGCTCACGTTAAGGTATTGCTGCAGATCCTGCAGATGGGATATTTTATAACTTTCAGGCGGGAACTGTAGCTTGGCTTTTTTTTTGTTGAAGATAAGAACTTTTGCTTGCTCTCTTCGTCAGCCGAAACCGAAGCTGATAGCAGCATGAAACCCGTGAAAAAAATTGACACTTGTTATAGTTGATGCGCCATTGTTCAGCCCGACTTGCAGCAGTACTCTATATCAAAAACCTAGATGTATGCCAGTTTCCAATCACTCGCTTTTTTAGTTGATTTACTACCGGAATTCTTATGACGAAACAACCTGTCCTCTATGCTCTCAGAATGACCAATATAATACGGATCAAGTGATGCAGAATAAATAATATACATAAGGAAAGGCATAAATAATAAAAGGCTCTGAATTTTCAGAACCTTTTGTGGAGATTACCGGAGTCGAACCGGTGACCTTTTGCATGCCATGCAAACGCTCTAGCCAGCTGAGCTAAACCCCCATTTTTTTAATAACTCTTTAGAACCTTCATTTAACCAGTGACCTTCCCGCTATCATGCGGGACGCTCTAGCCATTCCGATAGTTATCGGGAGAGCTAAACCCCCAATCGGGCAGCAAAAATAAGGGATTTGATTTATTTAAATGAGACAGGAATTAATCTTCCTCTTCCTCGTAGAGATCGTCTTTTCCGGCGTTGGAAACCGGCATTTTACCATTTGCATTCTTTTTGCCGACCCAGGAAAATAATTTGCTCAGGATCTTGTCCTTATTGTCAGCTATAACATGGGAAGAGAAATTTTTCATGAAAAAAGGGAGTACCAGTTTAGCGACAAAACCGGCTTTGGAGAGCACAACTTTTTTAAGGATAATATCGATGACCGTATCCGCGGCCGCGGTAAGCAACCAGCTGCCTTTGTCTTTCGTGGCAAATTTTCCAACCATCGAAATAGCTGACTTGACAGGCGCCAATTCCTGTTTTAATTCATTGATATCCTGCCGCACCAATTCCTTTTGGGCACTAAGCAATACTTTTAGTCTCGCTTTCTCCTCCAACAAATCTGCGTATGAATTGATAGGCTTAGTCATATACTTTGCGGATAATTACATCCCTGATAAAAGGAAATATTGTTTTCTTTCTTAATAACCCCACCACTAACATAATGAGCAGGAAGAAAGCAGCGGCTAGTAAAAAACCACCCGCCCGGCTATTCACCAAATTACCCAGCCACCAGGCCAGGGCACACCCGGCAAAAAATAAACAAAATAAACCTAAGGCCCCCATTACGATCATGACCATAGCATTGGAGACGATGTTAGTGGCCTTCTGTGTTACATTGACAACTGTTAACCGGTAAAAAGTATCGGCAAGGTCCTCAACATGATCAGCGAGGTCAATTGTTTTTTCCTTAAGATCTTCCATGGCTGAACAGGTGTAATAGTAAGAAGAAACTGGAGCAGGTTATTACGAAACCCTGCTCCAGTGATGTTGTACTTAATTTAGCTAAAGCTTTCTTTTGCTTTATTTACTTTTTCTTCAGCAACCGTTTTCGAATAGCCGGCTTTCTCTTTCATATCTTTTGCGATATTATCTGTGGCTTCCTTGCCACGTGCCCAAAGGTGGCTCATGCTGTCCGCCCATTCTTCGGCGGTCTTTTTTAAACGTTTGCGGGTGTCTTTTCCTTTTTCAGGGGCGACCAGCAAACCGATAACTACACCTGCTGCAGCTGCACCGAGGATACCGAGTATTACTTTACTTGTTGTGTTCATGGCTATCTATTTTAAGAGTTAAGGAATAAAATGCTTTTGAAAAACTATAAAAAAATCATACCAGAATAAAGTTCCAGGGATAACAATGCCTATGCAAATACCAGTCCATGTAACTATAATTAATAAACTATCTAAAAGGTACGAAAAAAGAATGGCCCCGCCTGCGGCGGGGCCATTCTTATATCTTCAAGTGGGGCCTAATCTCCCCAAATATTATCCTTACCATCTAACCA
>JANOCH010000060.1:0-2155 GCA_031412015.1 Chitinophagaceae bacterium | reverse complement strand
GCTTTTTCCGAATGTTCCGGTATGGATAATTCGTAACAGATAGCGAGACCTATTTTAGGTTTAGTTCCCGGCAAACAACCAAAATTTTGACCACTGATAAAAAATGGTTCTTCATCCGGATGAATATATTTTTTTGAATAGGTAGTTCTGGCTTTATGTGGCTGAAAAATAACCATGCTGATGCAAATTCCTTCATTGCTTTTTGTGGGAACTCCAACTCCTATTGTTATTCCATTGTTATCACTGATTTGCTGAAGATCATCAAACCTGCTATCGTCCTGGTTCGTTGCTAATTCTTTCGCCAGTTCTGGTTCATAACCAGTTATCGATAGCTCAGGAAAAATGATCATACCCGCTCCATGGGAAACAGCAAGGCTGATCATTTTTTTATGATGCTCAATATTAGTTTTGATATCTCCTTTAACTGGTCTGGTCTGTGCTACAGCAATTTTCATGAAGTGTTTGTTTTAAATCCGCTGATCTATAAATTTATCAAGCTTCGGCCAGTTCCAACTATTTGCGTAGTGATATTATTCGTTGATTCGCAATACCTGCAGCATTGAGTTATTAATAGCTGCTAACACCATAGTCTTATTATTGATGACAATGGAACGCGTACATCTTGTATCGCCACGCAGGAAAATTCCGCTTTTGTTTTGAGGAATTGCAGTAAAAGCTTTTGCAGGTGACCCCAGCAGCAGTATACCAAAGCTGGCATCATACCGGCCGGTCAATACTTCTGTTTGGTATTCATTGCCGGCCAGTAAAATATCCGGTAATCCATCTTTATTATAATCATTTACCAGTATACAATTAACCGGGGCAAATTGTGCTTCGGCTGGTAACGGGTGTTGTTTAAAGGAACCATTACCCGTGTTTTCAAACCATGACGTCGTGGCTTCAGCGGCTATTAATTTTGCCGGTTCGGGAACCGAACTGAAAACATCGGCCATCGTTGCGATTGAGAATTTCTTATGCAGCAGGTATGTTTTTTTGACCGCAGGTACCTGGGTTACGATCTCATCTAAACCCAATGCGGGGTACAATTCTTTTTTACCAGTTCCAGTCGGGATATAATACCCCATTATCGGATCATGAAAACCATTGCCATCCAGGTCCGCATACCACATATTAAGCGGTTGACTTTTATTGAAATGATATTTGTTGTTAAGACCGATATTGCCGGCCACAAAATCCATATCCCCGTCGTTATCTATATCAGCTGTAGTAATCGATCGCCACATTCCGGATGTGCCTGCCAGGCCGCTTTGTTCCGTGATCTCTGTAAAACTGTTTGTTTGATTTTTAAATATCCTTATGGGCATCCATTCACCGGTAATTACAAGATCCTTTACCTTATCGCCATCCACATCTATCCATTCAGAATCGGTAACCATACCCGCAGCAGATAGCATGGGGCAATATTCTTTTGTTATATCTGTAAACACACCGTTGTTGTTCTGCAATAAATAACTCGGCGCCGGCGCCGGAAATTTTCCGCTGGCGATCCGGCCACCGATAAACAGGTCGTGGTCGCCATCCATGTCGAAATCGCAGGATTTAACCACGGTGGTAACACTCGTTAAATGAGCAGGTATACTAACAATGCTCCTGGTAAAATTAGCTCTGCCATCATTGAGGTAAAGCCGGGGCAAATAGAATTTACTGTTTGCCTCAAATTCATTGGTGCCACTGGTTACCAACAGATCTTCATCGCCGTCACCATCCGCGTCAAAAAAGATACAACCGGTATCCTCTTCAAATTTCTCCCCGTCTTCCAAGGATTTTGAAGTAAAGCTGCCATTGGGAGTTTGCAGGAATATCATACCTTTTATATTATAGCCATTGCCTACATAAAAATCCTGCAAGCCATCTTTGTTTGCATCACCTACGGCCATCCCCGGTCCCAGGGATGAGAATTTTTGCGGCAGCAAACGTTGAAAATCATAATCGAAAAAGAATGGATCGCTATGCTTAAAATTGATGCCGCTGTTTTTGGTATAGTTGGTAAACAGCGTCGCCGGCGCAACCGGCGGATGCCATTTACTGTTCGCATTTTTATGATCGACAATAAGCAATTGATTGCTCCTGACGTTTTTTAGTAACTGCATACTATCGTCCGGCCATATTACCTGCAGGCTATCTAAAGTGTTTG
>JANOCH010000059.1:0-6958 GCA_031412015.1 Chitinophagaceae bacterium | reverse complement strand
CTTTCTTCAATCATGTATTTGTCTTCCGGGTGTACAAAGATTACACTATCCTTGTCCCAATTTG
This sequence comes from Chitinophagaceae bacterium, assembly GCA_031412015.1. Taxonomy (GTDB): domain Bacteria; phylum Bacteroidota; class Bacteroidia; order Chitinophagales; family Chitinophagaceae; genus Terrimonas_B. The sequence continues at coordinate 6,894 of JANOCH010000059.1, read as the reverse complement.
AGGTTTTGTCAAAACGGACAACAGTACCTTTGCCATTTCTGAAATTTACTGTAATCTTAAACTCAAAAGAGAAATCCCATCTATAAACATTCTCTTTGCCATGATCATCCCATTTTCTTTTTCCTTTGCTTGCCGATGTTTTTGTCCAGGTGACGGTGCCGTTCCAGTTATCTGCAGTCCCTGTAATAGTTTTTTCATTTTTCCTTTTGCTGTTTGACAGAAAAAACAATGCAATGATCAACACAGGAATGAGGTTTAGATTTTTCATTGATTTTTTTATTTATCAATCATTGCCTGTAATTTTTCAAAAGGAAAAGTCTGTTCAAAGATCTCGGCGAATTTTTTTAGCGGCGGCAGATCATACCATGTCAGCGATACTATAAAAAGCTGCGGTACATATTTGGGCAGATCCCTGCGGATGTAATCCGGGTTTTCAGTAACCAGTATTGATCCCTTCGCCGGATCGTTTTCAAATACCGGGTTTGAATAATATTTTACCAATATCATAGCAGGGGAATCAAGAAGCCCTTCTCTTGTTGTTTTTTCCAATTCATCTGTAAATTTTTTTAGTTCATCGGCTTTATAATTTTTTGATTTCACTACCTGTTCATCCCGTCTTTGCTGATCGGTTTGATAACCAGACAGGTAATAATCAACATTCGCTTTTAATTTTTTTGGATCATTAGCGAATTGTTGTTGAAACTTATCCAGCTTATCCTTTTTTTCTTTTTCCTGTACTTCGGGTGAACGCACTGGCATTTGTTCCAAATTTGTAATAGTCTTGTCATGGAGTTTAGTATGATAAATGATGCAATAGTCCAGGTATTGTTTTCTTGTTACAGGAATATATGGCAGCACACCTTTCCGGTGAACCAGGACCTGGCGGGTAGTGGCACCAGGTTCAGGATAGGCAAATTCGACTCCTTCCTTACTAGTTATTGGCGGTTTATACATCACGACCGGCAAGCCATTTATTGTCCAGGTGTCATCTGGGGCCATTTCTCCCAGTGTAAAGTTTGCAATGATATTAAGAGAGGTGCTGGTTTCTCCCGGGTAGGTGGGTATCAATGAATGGGTTTTGCCATACTGGCATTGATAGGGGAAGAAAAGAGCGTTATAATAAAAGTATGTAAAATGAGGCAGGTTCAAATAATCAAATGTCAGGCTGCCATCATTAGTAGGATAGTATTTACGTTTTGCTCCAAAATAACTTTTACCGGCAGTCCTGTGCCAAACTGCATCAAGACCAATGGGCTGAGGATAGATATTCAAAACCAGGTCATGTATTTCATTAAGCCTGCTGGTTGTTTCCTTGGAATTATAAGAACCATTGTCATTGGTCCGGATCCATCTGCCTTTTGTATTATGCGCCATCGCATCGGTGCAGGGAACATTGGTAGTAATAGTCTTCTGGCTCCGGGATGAAAAATGAGCAATGAGCAGAAGGAGTATAATGATTTGCCTGTTCATATATTATTTTATAATCAGTTTGTTTAAAAGACCTTTGTGCGGGGATGCAATGGCATTCCAGCTCCAGCGGCTGTCAATAGGAGTTTCAATAGAATCCGGATCAGCAAGACCGGTACCTTCTTTATTCAGTTGAAAATTGAAGCCGATCAAATTTCCCCATCTGTCATATTCCAAAGAAAATTGTGAAAGATCTTTATCTTCTGCATTAAGTGGCGCTTTCATGTTGTTGTTATGTATAAATTCATCGCCAGGAAAGAATATGGATGGCCCCCTTCCACCTAATGGTGAACCGCCACCGGTTCTGCCTGGCCTGGTACTCCTTGCTGAGCCTTGATTGTTTTTAGGTCTTTTTTTTTAAACTTTGGATCTGTTTTTTCGGTAATTGTATTGCAAACAAGCTTTAGTGAATAGTAGTTGCCGAACTTAACATTTTTTTTAAACTCACATTCCACGTTAGGTCTGACGAGGTAATTCAAATTATCCGGATCAGGTTCGAATATTTCCGGGTTCCTGCATTGACTTTTATAAATTTCCTGATAACTACCTGCATTATTGATCATATTCAGCAGATCGAGGTATTCAGCATTTTGAATAAGAGATCTTCCATGGGTGTTACCCATCTCAGCTATCAGGGCGTAGGCAAGGTCATATACACTGCTGGGAGGTTCCTCTACGGTGCCATATAATTTTTCTTTGATAAAGTTTGTGAACTCCTTTGAGCCTTCTTCAAAAACATTTTTTATTAGCTTCACACCCCGGCTATAGATAGCATGTCTTGCCATTAAATAAGCATTGGTTGCTGCATCGATATCGGCACAACTGCTGCTTCTGGCACTAGCCGTCAGCAACTTTTTTATTGGAATTAATACACTACCCTCCCAGATTACCCTGCAATGTTCAAGAAGCCATTCCCCGGGAAGGGCAGGTGATGCTGACCTTGGCCTTGGAGCAGATTGAGCTTTCATAAGTCTTAATTGAAGTCTGCGGGCTGCAAGTTTATAGGCTGGAGAATTATGTGGTTCTAATATTTTATTCCTATATGGCGCACTGGTAGATATTTTTATTTCCCGTTCACGTAATTTTTCTGCATTGATCTTTTTTTCTGCCATTATTTTATCTTTAAGGTTCTGCACACCTTTTGAAAAGCTTTGGATTTTATACACAGGTCTGAATTCATTTACATCTGTTTGAAGTTCTTCTGGCCAGGTGTTCATCATTGGTATCAATCCCAATGGATCGTTTTTCATCGGGTAATTAAGGGGCGGGAGATCATCGAACACGATGGTGTACCCCAAATTGCTTAGCTGAGCTTCCTTGTCAGGGTCATAGGTTTCTTTCAAGGATGCTTTTAAAAGGCCAATTGCTTTTGGCGTATCTCCCTCGGATAAGGCGATATTTGATAAGGTGGCATTAGCCGGAGAATGCGTGTCGTAAAGACTTGTGGCATCCTCCAGGAACTCTTTTGCCCGGGCAAGGTCACCGAGACCAAACCAGGCCTGGCCTATATTATTTAGAATAGTACTGTTTTTTGGGAACAGGTCATTGAGGTATTGAAGAATGGGAAGGGCTGCCTGTTCGGCGCCTGCCATGGTGAGGAAGGCGGCATAGTTACTTAAATTGTCTGTATTATCCATGTCATCAAGACAGGCCCTGCCCATGATGTATATTGCTTTTTCAGAATGACCGAGCATCCAAAAACTACTGGCCGTGTTGCCCGTTATAACTGCCGAGTTGTATTTTTTTTTTGTTTCGTTATAGATAGTTATAGCTCCCTGCTTTTCTTCCGCAGGTATCATTCTTTCTACCTGGCCATGAACTTGTTTTATAAACAAGATCAGTTCTTCCTTGGTGAGGATTTTATCCGGTAGCATATTTATCCTGGCCTCGTCTTTTTTCGGAACAAGCGGTTCTTTTTCTCCTGCCTGTTGAAATGTTTTTTCAGAGATGCCCGAAACAGTTTTACCCAGGCCGCCCATCATCTCCACCTGATTTTTCAACATTGCTATTTGATCCCGCAGATCTTTAATTGTTTCTTCATCTTCTTTATTCTTGATTGCTTCTGCCAGCTGGTTTTGCAGGTCAGCGATCTGGGTATTTAATTCATTTATGGCAGACAGCATCTCTGCCTGTATTTGTTTTTTTGAAGACTGTCCCTCTATTACTTCTTTTTGCGGGAGTTGTTTTCGCGGCGACTCCACTTGTGCGGTTATATGTTGATTAAGCAAACATGCGAGCAATAAAACGAATATTATTCTCATAACTTTATTTTTTGAGACCTGCCTGCCGGCAGGGTTATAATTTTATAAACTCTACTCTCCTGTTATTCGCCTTACCCGCAGGCTTATCGTTTTTGTCAATCGGTTCGCTTTCACCTTTACCATCGGTTTCCATCCGGCTTTCAACAATACTGAATTCTTTTGCAAGTGCCGCTTTTACTGAAGCTGCTCTTCGCTTGGAGAGATCAAGATTATCCGCATCTTTTCCATCAGCATCGGTGTGCCCCACTATTTTTACTTTCAAGTCAGCATATTCCTTCAGTACATTGGCTATTTCCTTTAGCGTGCCATAAGATTCGGGTTTTATATTAGCGCTGTTTACATCAAATAGGATTCCGTGGGTCACCCATTTGTTTTGTTCCAACATTTTTTTTCTTGTATCGGGAGCTCCCACAGCCAGGCGAAGATTTCCAATGTATCGGCTGATGCTTTCGTCTGCAGCTAAGATGGAAAAGAATATCGCATTTAATTTGGCACTTTTATCGATGGCTTTTGGTATGTCCCAGAATTTTTCCTGGTTGACATATACCCTGATTCGTTCTTTTTGGCGCCAGATGGATACATGAACAGGATTAAATTTATCACTCAGCAGTTCTGTGTTAACAGTATTGGCAGAAAGCGTGGTGGAATTTTTTCTGATTTCCGTTGAAGTGAATCCTTCCTTCTGACCGGAACTGGTGTTGTAGAGATCTAGCTTAAATGTGTGTGGCGAAGTATTCCATCCCTGCAAGACTTCCAGGTTCGCCAGTTCAGCCATTACAAAATGAAACGAAGAACCGCCAAACGGTATGCCGTGCAGCAGATCAAACTCGAAGGTGAAATCGTCGGGATACTTATCCGTAAACTCCGGTAGAAAAACGCCGGGTTTGGTGATCCATAGCCAGCGTCCGGGCTTGCCTTCAACCGTTACAATTTCACCCGCGCCATTAGTGTTCCATCCGGCAGGGAAGTCACCGATACTACCTGTTGAAAAATCTTCGAACCCAATTACTTTTTCACCGGGCACAAAATCATATTTACTGTAAGCTTTAAAAGAAGCAGGTTCTTTTTTTGTTGTATCAGGGGTTGATTTGTTTGTGTTGGCTGTTTCTGTATCCTTATTATTGGTTTCAACAGTAGGTTGCTTGTCAGTTTTACCGGAAGTTGAGTCCGCTGCTTTATCAATTGATTTGTCAACTTTTTCACTGGCTTTATTGGCAGCTTTTTGCTTGGCACGGTCCAGTATTCCTTTTATTTGCGCCGGGCAGCAAAGGGTAATGGCAAGCAAGCAGACAATTAAAAATGTTTTTTTCATTTGTTATTTTTTATTGTTTTTGTGTCCCACAGTTCCGCTTGTGACGGAATTTATGGCTGACTGGCATAGTAGCCCGAAGATTTTACGGCTCATTTCATTTTCCTTCTTTTTACCAATACAGGGCGAGAAAAAAGCAAAGAAGCTTTTTCAGTTAATCGGTTACGAAAATTTTTCCTGTCTTTTTTTGCAGCCCGCCTTTTTGATCACGATACACGAGTTGGTAGAAATACATTCCGGCGGCGAGATTACCCGGCACCCAGGTATTCGCGTATTGCCTCCCTTGCGCTACTACTACACCCCTCATATTCGTGATGCAGAAACTATTTTGTGTATCCTGAAGACCTTTTATCACTAGTGGCTGATCGCGGCGTATCAATGAAGGGATATTTATACCATGAATTTGAAATATAGTTTGCCTGTCATCATCAAGGAGAAATACCCGGCTTCTTCTAGTACCCGGAATAGTAACATTGACCCCATCACTGAACCGGAGATAAAATGCCTCCATTCTTTCATTTATAACATCACCCATAATAGTGAGTGGTACAATGGCTTCTTCAATTCCCGGGGGAAACTGTATAACACCTTGCGCTGATTTGTAATCATTACCCGGCAAAGCTGTTCCACTCTCAGTGCTGTATCGCACAGAAATAGTTTGTGCGGATGGTTTGGTAATCCGAATTTTTAAGTCAACTTTCTGTTCCCCGTTATCTCCTTCCCTGGCGAGATAAGTCCGGATGACAATCCGGGGAGGTTCGGTGATGGTACAAGTACCTTCATCGATCCGGCCGTCGCAATTATCATCTTTCCCATTATTACATATTTCTGAAGCACCGGGATTGATAGCTCCATTATTGTCATCGCAATCCCTGCATGCCTGGCTATTGCCTAAACCCGCTCTGCCATAACCATCTCCGTCACGGTCGAGGAAAAATTTTGATAAAGCTGTCACTGTCATCGTGATTTGATTCGATGTAGAGATAGCTGGGTTAACACAGGCCAAAGCTGATGTCATCACACAGGTTATCTTATCGCCGTTCACTAAAGCAGCATTCTGATAGATAGCAGAGTTAGTACCTGCATTGTTTCCATTCAGCTTCCATTGATAGGTTGGCGTGGTGCCGCCATTGGTTGGCGTAGCTATAAATATTATGTTAGTGCCGGCACAGATTGCCCCGGCTCTACTAGCTGCAATACTGACCGATGGAGCAACAGCGGTTACTGATATGGTGATCTGGTTGGACGTGGCGGTAGTGGAGTTGGTGCAAGCCAGTGCAGAAGTCATCACACAGGTTATCTTATCGCCGTTCACTAAAGCAGCATTCTGATAGGTCGTGCTGTTACTACCTACATTGTTCCCGTTTAGCTTCCATTGATAAGCTGGTGTAGCGCCACCATTGGTTGGAGTGGCCGTGAAAGTTACATTTGTACCGGTACAAATCGCCCCGGCCGGATTGGCGGCAATAGTTACAGATGGAACAACAGTAGCGGTTACAGATATAGTGATTTGGTTGGATGTGGCAGTAGTTGGGTTAACACAAGCCAAAGCGGATGTCATCACACAGGTTATCTTATCGCCGTTTACTAAAGCAGCATTCTGATAGGTATTCGAGTTACTACCGACATTGTTTCCGTTCAGCTTCCATTGATAAGCTGGCGTAGTTCCACCATTTGTTGGAGTAGCTGTGAAAGTTACATTGGTGGCGGCGCAGATTGCTCCGGCAGGATTAGCAGCAATGGTTACCGATGGCGCAACTGCCGCGGTTATCGACACAGTGATTTGGTTAGATGTGGCTGTAGTTGGATTAGAGCAAGCGAGTGCTGACGTCATCACACAGGTTATCTTATCGCCGT
>JANOCH010000058.1:0-1725 GCA_031412015.1 Chitinophagaceae bacterium | reverse complement strand
TGTTATCACAACTGCTGGATACAAAACTGATCCGCTTACAATGCTATGAGGGATTGGATATTAACTCTGCCGTATATGAATGGAATTATCAAAAGCAATTATTGGGAATCAAATTACAGGAAGGAAGTAGTTTAAGTATATCGGAAAAAGAAAAACATATTTTCGGTACCGATTATCTATTGCAAAGACCATTGCTGCAATCCATTTCTGCTGAAGATAAATCACCAGTATTATTGATCGATGAACTCGATCGCTCCGATGAAGAGTTTGAAGCATTCCTGCTGGAGTTGTTATCTGCATTCCAGATCAGTATTCCGGAAATCGGCACGATGAAAGCGAAATACAAACCTTATGTAATTCTTACTTCTAATCGTACAAGAGAATTAAGCGACGCCTTAAAAAGACGTTGCCTTTATTATTGGATAGATTACCCGGATCTGGAAAAAGAAATGGCCATTGTAAAAAAACGGCTGCCCGGTATTGAACAAGATCTTTTACTCCAGGTAGTAAAATTCGTCCAGGAGTTCAGGAAAAGAAAATTGAGTAAAATACCAGGTGTTTCTGAAACGATGGATTGGGCCGAATCGCTAATGGCGTTGGGATACCGGCAAATTGATGCCCCTGCTTTTGAAAAAACATTGGGAACGGTATTGAAATCATCGGAAGATATACAGCAGGTGAAGCAGGAAGGAATGGAAGCATTTATTAATTGACCAATAAAATTTTCAAGCCCCGATGCTATAATTGCCATGTTCGAATAAAAGTTATAATCGCAGACGCTAGTTGTTATGAAGATACAAGCTTACGAAACTTCAACTATCACCGAATCAATTGTGGCTTTTGCTCGATTTGTAAGAAGCCATGGCGTGAATATTGGCATTGAAGAAACAGAACTTGCTTTACTGGCGGCTGAAAAAAAATTACTGGCGGATAGAACGAAGTTCAAAAATGCCCTAAAAGTTATTTTTTGTACCAATCCCGAGGAAAGACAGCTATATGAAAAGTTATTCAGTCTTTACTGGGAAACTAACCCGGTAGATCTGCGGGAAACAAAAAACAAAACCAGCATCCAGGGTGTTGTCGAAAAGAAAGTCAACAGATCATTGGTAATGCTGGGACGTGGAAAAACGACGGAGGAAATGGCGGAAGCTAAGAATGTTTCGGGCGCCAATGAAGCCGAACGATTGCAAAAAACAGATTTTGCGGCGATACATGAAATGGATGCTAAGCTGCTGGAAGAAATTGCTGCAAAGTTGTTTAGGGAAATGTCGGTGAGGTTGCGACGGAGAATGAAAGAAAGCCGGAAAGAAGGATCAATAAATCTTCGGAGAACTATAAGAAGAAGTATCAGCTCCGGCGGCGAACCCATTGAATTGTTTCACCGATCGAAAAAGCGAAAGAAACACCGCCTGATCGTGTTGCTGGATGTTAGTGGATCCATGGACAAATACAGTTTTTATTTGTTGCGGTTTGTTTGCGTTTTACGGGAACATTTCCGGCAGGCAGAGGCTTTTGTATTCAGCACATCACTGGTAAGGATCAGCAAGGCGTTTCAACATAATTATCTTGATTCGGTGCTATCAGCCATTTCTCAAAAGGCGGATAACTGGTCTGGCGGAACAAAAATTGGCGAATGTCTGAAACAATTTAACGATCAGTATGGCAAACGGATGCTGAACGGCTTGCCTTTTGTGATAATTTTGAGTGATGGTTTAGATACTGGGG
>JANOCH010000057.1:0-14866 GCA_031412015.1 Chitinophagaceae bacterium | reverse complement strand
GTAAAATTAGCTATTCCTTTTAATTTCATTCCTAACCAATTCCCAGAGAACCACCCCGGCCGCAGTGGCAATATTCAATGAATGTTTCATTCCCAATTGGGGTATTTCGATCGTGCCGTCACACAATGCAATGGTTGATTGTTCTACGCCGGTCACTTCATTTCCAAAGATGACTGCGATTTTACCCGCTTCGTCAAATTTTTCCAACGAGATACTATTTTCCACCTGCTCCACCGCGAATACTTTGTACCCATCTACCTTCAAAGCAAGCACAGCATCATTTCCTGACGGAAAATGTTTCCAGTCAACTGTTTCTTCAGCACCAAGCGCGGTTTTTTTTATTTCTTTATGAGGAGGTTTGGCTGTATAGCCCGTGATATAAATCGCTTCGATTAAAAAAGCATCTGCCGTACGGAACACGCTGCCCACATTATAAGCACTGCGTACATTTTCCAATACAGCAATAACAGGTGTTTTAGGAGATTCTTTGAATTCTTCTACCGATTTGCGGCCCAATTCCTCCATGCTCAATTTTCGCATATTGACTCCATCTCCGCCATCCGGCGGAGAGTATTTATTACTCATAAAAAACCGAAGATAAAACAGTAAACCTAATGAAACCAAATTCCTGTAACAAGTCACTTTGGAGCTTTGGCGAATGTGCCGGAATACCCCTTTAGGGGATAGGGGCATCTAAATTCATTCCCCAATCGATCAGCGCATCCACTTCTTTTGGCGCACCATTCACTCTTTCATCAGATCGTTTATGACCCAGTCGCACCAGCACTATCTTCTTAGACGGAATAACAATAATATACTGTCCCAGGATGCCCCTTGCATAAAAAACTCCCGGATAAGCCGGCCGTAACCACCATTGGTAACCATAGTAATTGCATGGCAGCCCGTCTTCATCAGGAATATTGCAGGCGGTAATTGATTGAACATAATAGGCTGAATCAATAATAGTATTTCCTTTCCATCTACCACTGTCAAGCATCAACTGACCTACTCTTGCAAAATCCCTTGCATTGCTATTAAAACAACAGAAAGCTTTTTCATTTCCCTTTAGTTTATCCGTACTCCATATAGCGGGCTGTTCAGCGCCCAGAGGTTTCCATAACTTGTCAGATACATAACCGCCGAGGGACTGCCCGGTTGCTTTCTCCAGTATTAGCCCCAGCAATTCTGTATCTCCTGATTTATAGCTATGATAAGTACCAGGCTTCTTAACGATTTTAACTCCCGTGGCAGTCCTGTACAGATCCGAGCCATAATAAGATTCCGTGGTGACAGATAATGGGTTGGCATAAGATTCATCCCAGTTGCTCCCACTACTCATCGTCAGCAGGTCTTTAATTTTCAATTCGGCAGCCAGTCCTTCTTTAAACTCCGGCAAATAACTTCCAACCGCTTCATCCACCGATTTTATTTTGCCTTCTTTTATCGCTGCACCAATTAATAAACTGGTAATGCTTTTAGCCATGGAAAAAGAATTGGATAAAGAGGAATCACTGTAACCATCCCAATACTTTTCATACAACAATGAATCGTTTTTGATGACGACCACCGCCACTGTTTTCAATTCCGCCAATAGCCCGTTCAATGTGTCGGGGCTATTGATCTTATTATACAAAGGTGAAACTGGCCAAGCCTGCGGATCTCCTTTTGCAACCTCGTTATTGGCAAAAATTTTATAATCATCAATACCTGCAAAATTGTAATAAACGGCTTTGAACAGATAGGTTTTTCCGGAAACAACAGCAAAGGCGGAAAATAAAATGATAACAGTCAGTAACAAAATGAACAGGACTTTGAAAAATTTCTTCATAATAGTGGTTTGAATAAAGACGGGCCATCTAAACTAAATATATTCCCCGATTACTCCAACATCCCAACAGCGGGCTAAGAAAAAAGCCCCGTTTAAGATTCGAGGCTTTCCGTAATACGATCGTTTATTTCAGGTTAATGATCTTTTTATCCTTTGGATACTTTACACTATAACTGAATCTTATTTTTTTACTCTCACCAGGTTTCAAACTTACCTTCCAGGTCAATACACCGGTTTCCTCGTTGACCATCGCTTCACCGCCATCCTCGAGTTTTACTTCCACTTCTTTAATGGTGCTCAGCGGATATTGATCTTTCAGCAACAGGTTTATATCGGTGAGCTTGTTATTCTTTACAATTATTTCATAAGTAAAATTTTGCCGGTTACTACCACCGCTGGTTTTTAAACTGCTGAGTTCTTTGACCAGTGAACGTTTTATCGCCAGCCGCTTGTCTTTACCTAATGAAAGATTTAATGTATCGGCGGTCGTATTCGGATCGATCATCGATTTGCCGATATAAGTATCATCCATAATGATATTGGCATCGCCCGGCAAAAGATCAAGATTTTGCCAGTCTGCTACTTCCGCCATTAAGTAGGCTTCCTTATCAGCCCGGGGGACTGCGTAGTTTTTTAATGTGCAAACTATTTCTTCGTCTTTAATAGTAACGCTATGTAATTGTCCATCACTTTCTATGTCATAAGGAAGGTCAATTTCAAAATTAGTATTTAACTGTCCTTCATTAAGCGTTGTATATTGCTGAAGGGTGCTGGGATCGATCGTATCTTCCAGCTCTCTTTGTTGTTTGTAATAACCATTCGCATCCGTCACTACCACTTCTGCCAGGGCTTTATCATCCTTGAACGATTGAATTGTATTACGGCTGGCATTTACACCGGGCGCCCTTCCCTGCATAACTTTATATAGTTCGGGAACATATAATTGCAAATACCAGGGAGAAAGTACAGGCGCCGATACGCCAAAATTCGGAGTTCCGGTGCTCAGTGTCATTTTTGTTTTCTTCCAGTCAATGCCCGTGGTTTGTGTAAGTGACGCTTTATAAACCAGTTTTACTTTATTCGTTTTTGAATTGACCCTGATATCATACACCGGTGTCCAACCGGCATTCTGTGTATAATAAGATAATGAAATCGGTATCTCTCCCGCTCTTTTGCATAATACCTGCAAAATAAGCTGGCCATAAGGTTTGGGCTTCACCGGTGCAATGATGTTCATCGCGGTGATCCGTTTCTTTAACTCCTCTATGCGCTTAAATAATTGCTTATTATTTTGCTGGTGATTATAGATATTAGTTTTTGACTTTTCAATCTTAGCATTATAATATTCCACCAGTTTTAATACTTCAGCACTGGCCACCGTTTTACCGCCATTTCCATTAAGCGTTGCTTCAATCAGTATGCCTGTTTTGGTCAAGATCTCCTGGTCAATGGCAATAAGATTCTCAACCCGGCCGATCTCCTTATGGACCAGGTAGATGCTATCTTCCAGTCTTTCCACCTCCTTATTCTTGAGTATGATAGGTACTACAGGATAAAAGACATTGTAGCGGTGCGACAATAGGGCGACCTCTTCGGGGCAACTGATCTGCAAACTGTTAATATCCACATGGGTGCTAAGCTGATCTATAACGATGGTCTTGGTAGTGGCATTCAATTTCACTTTTGCCTGGTGGGTCAATTCAGCGCCATAGCCAAAATACACAGTGGCCTGCGTAATATCAGCTTTGGCTGAAGCTGTATCTTCACGCTGTGGCTGAGCTAGTTGCCCATTTACATTTAGGGTGGCGGTTAAGCCTGCGATCCATAATAGTTGCTGCATAAATTCTATTTATACACCGGATGCAGACAACGGAATAGTTACATAAACACTTCCTTATTTTTGCCACTCCCTAAAAAGATTTAACAATAATGGCGAAGACGAAAATAGAAGAGACCCCTATGATGCAGCAACACCGGGCGATCAAGCAGAAATACCCGGATGCCATTTTGCTTTTTCGCGTGGGCGACTTCTATGAAACTTTTGGCCAGGATGCAGTATTGGCATCTCAGGTGTTAGGTATTACCCTGACAAAACGCAACAATGGCGCTGCCTCTTCACTGGAATTAGCCGGCTTTCCACACCATGCATTAGACACCTACCTGCATAAATTAGTAAAGGCCGGTTATAGAGTAGCTATTTGCGACCAGTTGGAAGATCCTAAACAGGCGAAAGGTGTGGTGAAACGAGGTGTGACGGAAATGGTAACTCCCGGAACTACCTTTAATGATAAATTACTGGACCACCATAGTAATAATTTTTTAGCGGGTATTCACTTCGCGGAAAACGATCGCTACGGTTTAGCATTCCTGGATATATCGACCGGTGAGTTTTTTATAGCCGAAGGCGACAGGGAATATGCTGATAAGTTATTACAGAGTTTTAAACCAGCCGAAGTTGTTTTTCAACGGCACAAGCAGAAAAATTTCAAAGAATACTTTGGCGGCAAAATGTATTCCTATTCGCTGGACGAATGGATATTCGATCTCAGCTATGCCGAAGATGTATTGTTAAAACATTTTCAAACACATTCCCTAAAAGGTTTTGGTGTTGACGATCTGAATAATGGATTAGTGGCCGCCGGCGCCATAATTCACTATTTAAAAGATACTGAACATCCCAACCTGCAACATATTACTTCGTTGCAGAGAATTGACCGCGATGATTTTTTATGGATGGATCGTTTTACCATCCGGAATTTGGAATTGGTATTTGGCAATTCAGAAGGCAATCATACATTGATCGGTGTATTGGATAACACCGTTTCACCAATGGGTGCCAGGCTCTTGAAACGATGGATCATCTTTCCATTGAAAGATATCCTGAAGATCAATGAACGGCTGGAACTGGTTGAATTCTTAATTAAAGAAACTGACCTGAGAAATAAGCTATCACAATCCATCAAGCATTGCGGTGATATTGAAAGATTAGTTTCCAAGATCCCGATGAAGAAGATCAACCCCCGGGAAGTATTGCAATTAGCCAGGGGTTTACAACAAGTAGAAATTATCAAGCAGCTTTGTTCGGCGTCATCCAATGAATACTTAAAACGCCTGGGCGATGCATTAAATCCCTGTCCCTATATCGCTGAAAAAATATTTAAAGAAATTGTCGATAACCCCCCGGCAGTTGCGGCCAAAGGTGGGGTGATCAATAGCGGTATCAGCGCCGAACTGGATGATCTGAGGAATATATCCAAAAGCGGTAAAGAATACCTGGTGCAGCTGCAGCAGCAAGAAGTGGAAAGGACCGGTATCAGCTCCCTGAAGATCGGTTTCAACAATGTATTTGGTTATTACCTCGAAGTAACCAACCTGCATAAAAATAAAGTGCCGCCAGAATGGATGCGTAAACAAACCCTGGCGAATGCCGAGCGGTATATCACACCTGAGTTAAAAGATTACGAAGAAAAAATAACCGGTGCGGAAGAAAAGATACTGCAGATAGAACTACAGTTGTTTGAATTATTGCTGAACGAATTATTTGATTACCTCGCTCCCGTGCAGAACAATGGCAATATCGTAGCCATACTGGATTGTCTCTGTTGTTTCGCCAATAATGCTATCCAGTATCATTATAAAAAACCAATATTGCATACCGGGCAGGAATGGATGGTAAAAGAAGGACGTCATCCGGTAATAGAACGGAAACTACCCATAGGCGAAACGTATATCCACAATGACCTCACACTAAATAAAACCGATCAGCAAATCATCATTCTTACCGGACCGAATATGAGTGGTAAAAGTGCTTTGTTGCGCCAGACGGCATTGATAACCCTGATGGCTCATATCGGGAGCTTTGTTCCCGCAACAGAAGCAAAGATTTCCCTAACCGATAAAATATTTACCCGGGTAGGAGCATCAGATAATTTAAGTGGCGGCGAATCAACTTTTATGGTGGAAATGAACGAAACCGCTTCGATCATTAATAATATCACCCCGCAGAGTTTAATATTGCTGGATGAGATCGGGAGGGGAACTTCTACCTATGATGGAATATCTATTGCCTGGAGCATCGCCGAGCATTTACATAATAGCCCTCATCAGCCTATTACTTTGTTCGCCACCCATTACCATGAACTGAATGAGCTGGAAGAAAAATTTCCAAGAGTCAAGAACTATCATATCACCAATAAAGAGGTAGGCAATAAAATAATCTTTCTACGTAAGCTCGCGCCAGGCGGCAGTACCCATAGCTTTGGTATCCATGTAGCCAAAATGGCGGGCATGCCTCCCTCACTCATCGACAGGGCCAATGAAATTTTGACACAATTGGAAAGTAAGCATGTGGATGAAGGCGGAGGTCAGAGGTCAGAAGCCGGAAGTCAGAAAATGTCTGACAAAGTGAAAAATCTTTCTCTCCCGAAAATGCAGCTTTCTATTTTTGATGCCCACAGTGAAACATTCGATGAAATAAGAACCGTATTGGAAGGTATTGATATCAATCGCCTCACCCCAGTTGAAGCCTTGTTAAAATTGCAGGAGATAAAGAGTAAACTGAAGTAACTAACATTTTTTTACTTCTGTCTTTTCACCCGATAGCTATCGGGTTTCACTAAAGGTAACTTAACCACCATTTCTTATTACTATTGGCGGTTTTATACCGATCATATTTTCTGCATAGTGGATACAAAAGCAACACTACCAGCGTCCATATTAAATAAACAGTGCCAAGCGGATAGCCGAAGGTACCGGGGCGAAAAAGAAAGGGCATATCCGGAGAAACGATCTGGTTGGTAGTAAAGCCTTGCAGAAAAAATCCGATCACGACCAGCAAATGGATCAGGTAGAAATGCAGGATGTAATAAAACATGGGCACCCGCCCATAGATCCTGAAAAAATTAGTGACCGCATTCCTGGTTCCTTCTAACAGGGCCAGCACCAGTATACCCCCGCCGATGGTGACCGAAAGAAAATCTAAGGAGGGGGGATACTTATTAATATTAATAAAAGATAAAAATGTGAACGCGGAACCTCTTGGATGTGATGACCATGGAATGGGGTCGCCATACAGGTTGATAGATCGCAAAAGCACAAATAGCAGTAAAAGCCCCGCTCCCATTAGCACCAATATTTTTTTCCTTCTGACAGGATCCATTTCAGGCCCAAAGAGTTTTCCAAAACAATACCCCAGCATCATTACACCGGTCCACGGAAGGAAAGCATACACGATGAGAACAAGATGACTGTTATCGATATTATAAATAGAAAATTTAGTGAAATATAAAAGATCCGGTATCCATCCTCCTTTCACTCCTTCACTCACCGCCGGGTAATCCAGTAAATTATGACCAAAGACGATAATCAATCCAATAATAAAGATTGCATTGAAAGGAAGATATACTAATAATCCAAGCAGGATGAGGCTCATGCCAATAGCCCATATCACTTGCAGGATGATAAAATTATAGAAGGGATTAAATGTCCAGCCAAGCGTGATGATCACTACTTCTACGATCAATAACCAAAGACCCCTTTTTATAAGAAAAGCACTGAGTTCCCTTTTAGATTTTTTTAAACTTAGTAAGTAGGCCGATGAACCAGCCAGGAAAACAAAAATGGGTGCGCAGAAATGGGTGATCCACCTGGTAAAAAATAAAGCCGGCGTGGTGTGATCAAGATCCGTGGGCCCCGTAGCCACATCCCCACTTCCCTCCACCACCGCTTTGTGAAAAAAATCCCTGACGTGATCCAATGCCATGATGACCATGACCAGGCCACGAAGTATATCAATGGAATCGATCCGCGAACGACCGGTGACAGTTGGTTGAGCCATACATTTTAGTATAAATTCCGGGTACAGCTAAATGGAGATTCAAATAAGTGGCGGATAATTTGCAGGTAAATTTATCATTTTATCCATACACCAATTTACTTCGTTTCAAACCAAACCGGCTTCCGGTCATTCCAGTTTCCGTTGTAATTGATAGACAACTCCTCTCCCCCTTTGATAAATCGGACCGTTTTAATACTGATCATATCCGTATCAAAGTCCATTTCGTATTCACAATTGGATTGATAGGAATGATTGTAAAGAGGAACATAGCCCAATGCCATGCAACATTGTTTGCTGGAACCACCCCACTCAAAAATATAGTCATGTAGTAAGGTCTTGTCAAGTAACTTTCTCTCTTCAGCCGTCATTACTATAACCGGTGAAATTTCCACTACGGTATCCGCTTCAATATCAGAAGAAGTAAATACGCCCCTGCCCATTTTCTCCACGGGTGCAATAAAAAGGAAAGGTAAGATCATGTTGAATAACTGCAAAAAATTTGAAGTACTGGGGGCTAAAAATACAGAGAGGTTTCGAGGTAAGAAATTTTCATTATCAAAATAGCTCCAATCGTACATCTTAAACCCCGAATCGTACATTTGCCGGATGTCGTTAGAACTGGAGCAGCCTTCATTGAAAGAACAGTTTGAATCCGTTATTCAAACCGAGGACAAACTGGAGATCCGTGATTTCCTGAATCACCAGAATATCACGGATGTGGTTGACCTTGTATATGAGTATCCCGATTTTGAAAGCCAGATCGTCGCCAATATGTCGGTGAACCGGTCCGCCAGTGTTTTTAAATTGTTGGAATTCTCCACGCAAAAAAGAGTTATCCAAACTCTGCCGCCAAATGCCATCGCTTCCTTATTGAATGAATTACCCGCAGACGACCGCACCGATTTCCTGGAAGAATTGCCCAGCAATGCGCTGCGTGAACTGATCAAACTACTGGACCCGGAGGAAAGAAAGATCACCTTGTCATTACTTGGTTACCCCGAAAACAGTATTGGCCGGTTGATGACACCTGATTACGTATACGTATATCCTAATAATACCATTGAAGAAGTTTTTGCCACCATCCGGAAATATGGCAAAGACAGTGAGACCATCAACGTCATCTATGTGATTAACGAAAAAGGGGAACTGTTAGATGATATCCGTATACGTGATTTTATTTTGAATCCACCGGATAAAAAAGTATCTGAATTGATGGATAGCCGTGTTATTTCTTTAAACGCTTATGATGACCAGGAAACCGCCAGCGAAATTTTTAAAATGAATAACCGGGTGGCCCTGCCCGTGGTGAGTAACAGTAATAAGCTTTTAGGTATTGTTACCATTGATGACATGTTGTGGGTAGCCAGTGAGGAATTTAGTGAAGACATGCAGAAAATGGGTGGTACTTCCGCGCTTGAAGAACCTTATATTGAAATGCCATTATTCCGGTTGTATAAAAAAAGGATCGTATGGCTGATCATTCTTTTTTTTGGTGAATTGATCACTATCTCGGCTATGCAACAATTCCAGGACGAAATCGCGAAAGTAGTTATTCTAGCCACTTTTATCCCACTGATCATTTCAAGCGGAGGCAATAGTGGCTCACAGGCTTCCACGCTTATTATACAGGCCATGGCTCTTGGAGAAGTCACCATCGCCGATTGGTGGAGGATCATGCGCCGTGAAATTTTCTCGGGTCTGCTATTAGGGCTTACGCTTTGTATTTTAGGTATTACGGTTATATCGCTATGGGACCTGGTCTCACCCGCCACTTTTGGAGTACACCATTTTCGTATAGCGCTAACCGTGGGTTTCTCCTTAATAGGAATTGTACTTTGGGGATCACTGATGGGTTCTATGCTTCCATTGATACTTAAAAAATTGGGCGCTGACCCTGCTGCTTCCTCCACGCCCTTTGTTGCCACGTTAGTTGATGTCACGGGGCTACTAATCTATTTCTCGGTCGCATTCCTAATGCTCAGCGGTACTTTGTTGTAAGAACTGTAACGATCCAATAATAACGGTAATGGCGATCAATCGTCATCGATACCCATCTCTGAGTAGTGTGCCAGCTTGAATTTTCGGAGTTTTCAGAGCTGTCTTATTCTGCTAAATATAAGTCACGGATACACGGATACACCGATGAAATATTTATCCGTGTATCCGTGGCATAAACTTTTTCAAACTTATACATAACCCATCTTTATCAATCGTTTGCATGACTTAAATATATCTCTATCTTTGCCGCACAAAATTTTTTATCCTTATGTGTGGAATCGTTGGTTATACCGGCCCAAGAGAAGCATATCCTATTATCATCAAGGGATTAAAAAGACTGGAATACCGGGGCTACGACAGCACCGGCGTGGCTTTACAAAATGGCCATGGAATAAATGTATATAAGAAAAAAGGAAAAGTAGCGGAGCTGGAGGAAGCGATCGTTGGTCAAAAGCTACACGCTCATGCTGGTATCGGTCATACACGCTGGGCCACCCATGGCGAACCCAGTGACCGCAATGCACATCCACACCAATCGGCCAGCGGTAAATTGGCCATGATCCACAACGGTATTATTGAAAACTATGCTCCGCTTAAAAATGAATTGCAATCAAAAGGCTATACATTTAAAAGCGACACCGACACAGAAGTTTTGCTGAATTTTATTGAAGAGATCAAAACAAATAATGACTGCTCCCTGGAAGAGGCCGTCCGGATAGCTTTAAAAAGAGTCGTTGGCGCTTACGTTATCCTTTTGATGGATGAAGCTGACCCGGAAACCATCATTGCCGCCCGTAAAGGAAGTCCATTAGTAATCGGTATCGGCAAAGGCGAACATTTTTTAGGTTCAGACGCTTCACCCATGTTGGAATACACCAAAGAAGTAGTGTATGTTAATGACTATGAATTAGCGATAATACGGCCGGATGAACTGATATTAAAAAACCTGGGCAATGAAAAGATCACACCTTATGTTCAGAAGCTGGACCTGGAACTGGCGGCTATTGAAAAAGGCGGTTTCGATCATTTCATGCTGAAGGAGATTTTTGAACAACCCCAAACAATATATGATTGTCTTCGGGGAAGATTGGATGCTGAAGCCGGCACTATCACCATGAGTGGCATCCAGCAATATGCCGAACAAATTACGAAGGCTAGACGGATTGTTATGATCGCCTGTGGCACTAGCTGGCATGCGGGCCTCGTGGCTGAATATATATTTGAAGAACTCTGCCGAATCAATGTAGAAGTAGAATATGCTTCTGAATTCCGTTATCGTAATCCCGTTATTCATGAAGGTGATGTGATCATCGCTATTTCACAAAGCGGTGAAACAGCCGATACGCTGGTAGCTATTGAAACTGCCAAATCAAAAGGCGCCATAATATTGGGAGTCGTGAACGTTGTAGGCTCATCTATTGCCAGGGCTTCCCATGGTGGTGCTTATACGCATGCCGGTCCGGAGATCGGTGTTGCCAGTACCAAAGCTTTTACCGGTCAATTGGCCGTACTCACCATGATCGCCTTAAAGATCGCTCAACTAAAAGGTACTATCTCCCGTGAACGTTATTTGCACCTATTGAACGAACTAAATGAAGTACCGGAAAAAGTGGCCTGGATCTTAAAAAGCAGTGACCATATAAAAGCACTGGCTGAAAAGTATAAGGACGCCCGTGATTTTCTTTATCTCGGTCGGGGGTATAATTTTCCGGTAGCATTGGAAGGGGCCTTAAAATTAAAAGAGATCTCCTATATCCATGCCGAAGGTTATCCAGCAGCGGAAATGAAACATGGACCTATCGCCCTGGTCGATGAAACATTACCGGTGGTATTCGTGGCAACAAAAGATACTTATCATGAAAAGGTGGTAAGCAATATGCAGGAAATAAAAGCCAGGAAAGGAAAAGTTATTTCAGTGATCACCGAAGGCGATGAACATTCCACTAATCTTTCGGACGATGTAATGATCATACCCGAGGCCGATGAAATATTAGCGCCAATGCTTAGTGTAGTGCCATTGCAGTTGTTGGCGTACTACATTGGCGTTGCCAAAGGTTGTGATGTGGATAAACCGAGAAACCTGGCGAAGAGTGTGACGGTGGAATAAAAAGCCCCTGTCTCCGCCGCGGCGGAGAACTTAGGTCGATGTTTCTTTTTTGATATTTGAAAGTTCTTTAGGGTGAGTAATTGGATTGCGTAACCAGCTATCGTTTTTCATGGCATCTTTGTTGCGTCGCTCCCGATAGCTATCGGGACTTCAACTTTCTGTTCAATGCTCAGCAGAATAGTACTTCGTAGAAAAGATATTTTTAAATTATTAAACAAACAACCTTTAAAGTACTCAACAGCTTTGAGGTTCTAAAAGCTCCGCCAGCCGGCGGATTGGGGTATGAACTACATAACTAAAACACCTGTCAGCGGCTTAGGCTATAATTTTGTTGATCCCAAGTATCTCCCCAAGGGAAAAGATGAATACTACCTGCGTAATAAACAAAATCCAACAGGCGATCGCTATCGTGCGTTAACGGCAAAGGAGATAAAGCAGCTTATTGCTAACGGTAACACATCAGACAACTGGAAAAATATATTGGTGGCTGACGGATTCGATCCTTCGATGGTGCAGTTGTGTAAGTTTTTTGGCATTGTGCGCATTGGCAAACTGGAGCCTTATTATTTGGAATTTCATGACATTCGATTACCGGTAGGATTATATAGCAGTTATATCATTAGCAGTGATCTTGGAGACAACGTGGTCGTCAACAATGTCAATTACCTCAGTCACTACATAGTTGGGAATGAGGTTATCCTGGTCAACGTAAATGAAATAGAAGTATCGGATCATGCCAAGTTTGGAAATGGCATTGTGAAAAGAGGAGAAAAAGAAGCCGTGCGTATCTGGCTGGAACTATGCAATGAAAATGCGGCCCGCAGTGTCATGCCCTTTGACGGAATGCAGGCCGCTGATGCCTGGCTCTGGAGCCGCTATCGCGGCGACGAAGCGCTGATGCAAAAATTCAGGGAATTCACGGAAAAAAAATATGATGATAGAAGAGGCTATTATGGCATGATCGGCGACAGAACCGTTATTAAAAACAGCCGTATCATCAAAGACGTAAATATTGGAACAGATGCCTATATCAAAGGAGCCAACAAATTAAAAAATCTCACGATCAACTCTTCCGCTGAATCACCCACCCAAATTGGTGAAGGCTGTGAGCTTGTTAATGGAATTATCGGGTATGGCTGCAAAGCATTCTACGGCGCCAAGGCGGTTCGTTTTATTCTCGCCTCTCATTCGCAATTGAAATATGGCGCCAGGCTTATCAATTCCTTTTTAGGAGACAACTCTACTATCTCTTGCTGCGAGGTATTGAACTCATTGATCTTTCCAGGACATGAGCAGCACCATAACAATTCATTTCTCTGCGCCTCGGTGTTAAAAGGACAGACCAATATGGCGGCTGGTGCAACGATCGGTTCCAATCACAATTCAAGAGGGGCAGATGGCGAGATCATTGCTGGCCGGGGTTTCTGGCCAGGTCTGTGTGTGAGCCTTAAACACAATTCCAAATTCGCTTCCTTTACTTTGATGGCAAAAGGTGACTTTCCTGCAGAACTAAACATCCCAATTCCTTTTTCATTGGTGGGCAACGATGTCAGTAACGACAAACTGGTGGTGATGCCGGGGTATTGGTTTCTCTACAATATGTATGCGCTGGCCCGCAACAGTGGCAAATATGAAACCCGCGACAAGCGGGCCTTTAAAAATCAATACCTCGAATACGACTATTTGGCTCCCGACAGCATCAATGAGATCTTTGATGCATTGTACCTGCTTAAGAAAGCGGTGGGTGAAAGCCAGCAACCAAACAATACAAGAAAAAGAACAGAAGAGCAGATCGTTAAGCTGGGCGAAAAATTGCTGGAACAAAAAGTGAATTTAGAAGAGAAGGAAATTTTGGTTACGGGATTTGAAAATACCACCCGCAAAGTGCAATTGTTGAAAGTAACGGAAGCTTACCATACTTTTAAAGAGCTGATCGTTTATTATGGTATCACCCAGCTCCTCCCTGTGATTGAAAAAGAAAAGGTCAGTTCCTTTGATCTGTTATTAAAATTGACCGGAAAAGCCATTCGTAATGAATGGATAAATATCGGCGGGCAGTTAACTCCCAAACCGGTGATCAATACGTTGATCCGGCACATACATAATAGCAAAATAAATGGGTGGGACGAAGTGCATACCTTTTATAAAGAACAAAGCGACAAATACCTGCAGGATAAAAGACAACATGCTTTCGCATCCATGCTGGAGATTGAAAACTTAAAACCTGAAGCATTCACTAAGAAAGTATTTCTTCAATTGTTACAGCGATCCGTGGCCACAAAGGAATGGATGGTGAAAGGTATCTATGAATCAAGGGCGAAAGATTACACCAATCCATTTCGGAAGATGGTATATGAAACACATAAAGAAATGGAAAAAGTTGTCGGTAGTCTTAAAGACAATTCTTTTATCCGTCAACAACGGGAAGAACTGGAACAATATAAAAAACAGGTGGCTGCTATCGTCAAAAATTTTGAACGTTGATGTAGTAACTTCTCATACCGCCCAGCTTTCCTTTTTATTTTTTTCTAAAGAATAATCGAACAGGCACCCCGGTAAAATCAAAATGCTGCCGAAGCTGGTTTTCGAGGTAATTCTGGTAAGGTGTTTTTATATCATCCGGAAAATTGCAGAAGAAAGCGAAAGAAGGCACTACCGTTGGTAACTGGGTCACGAACTTTATTTTGATAGCATGTCCCCGTACAACAGGAGCATGATAAGATTCCATCGCTTTCAACATCACATTATTCAACTCTGAGGTTGGCACTTTACGTTTTCTATGCTCATAAACTTCCAGGGCAAGTTCGATAGCTTTGAATATCCTGGTTTTTTCTTTGGCCGATATAAAGAGGATGGGCACATCATTAAAAGGAGCTAATCTTTTTTTCAATGTGGCTTCATATTCTTTAGCCGTATTTGTTTCTTTGGCAACCAGGTCCCACTTATTTACCAATACCACAATCCCTTTGCCCTTTCTTGCGGCCAGGCTGAATATATTGAGATCCTGCGCAGCAATACCTTTTTACTCGGTCATACGGGCCATCAAAGCATTGGACGAAGCCGATGTTTGCATGTTAATGATCGATGCGGAAAAAGG
>JANOCH010000056.1:0-26396 GCA_031412015.1 Chitinophagaceae bacterium | reverse complement strand
CCGGGTGGTAAAAAGAAATTCGAAGAGACGATAAGCTTTGGCCCGTTGCTGTAGTTCCACACCCAACTGTCCATTGGCGCCTGTTACCAGTATTTTTTTTCGCATGACCATCCGTCTTAAAAGGTGAAGTTGGTTTTAACTGATTCAAGAAAAGGCAATACCTGGTCCTTATCTGAAATGATAGCTTTATCATGCGGTATTTGCCAGTCGATATTTAAAGCCGGATCATCAAAACGGAAACCACCTTCACTTTCTTTGTTGTAAAAGCCGTCGCATTTATACAATACCTCGGCTCTTTCGCTTAACACGGAAAACCCATGGGCGAATCCTTTCGGAACGAACAATTGCTTTTTATTTTCAGCCGACAATTCAATAGTAAAGGCGCGGCCATAGGTTGGCGAACCATTGCGTACATCGACCGCCGCATCTAATATCCTCCCGGATAAAACACGAACCAGCTTGGTTTGTGCGTGAGGGTTTAACTGGTAATGCAATCCACGTATCACCCCGTAAGAAGATGATGATTGATTATCCTGTACAAACCTGAACGCAATACCCTCCTGTTCGAATATTTTTTCATTATAGGATTCAAAAAAATAACCGCGGCTGTCCGCAAATACTTTTGGTTCAAAGACCAGCAGTCCTGGTATATCGGTAGTAATAAATGGCATAATTATAAGCTCCAGTATTTTCTGTTAACAATTTTATTCCGGTAAATTCCTTTTAGATCAGCTATCAGGGCATGAGGCTTGCTAATACCGCAAAAATAGTCATCATCATGACCAACATAGTCAGCATGCGGCACGGTGATAATTACAGCATCATATTCTTTGCCGACTTCGGAACAGAGTCCAAATCCATACTCATGCAGTAACTCCGCTGAGTCCGCATAAGGATCTTCCACATCCACCTTTACATAAAAAGTTTTTAATGCTTTCACTACATCAGCTACTTTAGAATTGCGGATATCGCTGACGTTTTCTTTGAACGTGGCACCTTTGATCAATACCCTCGCTGATTTTACATCACCCACTGTTTTGATAATATGCTGCACCGTCTTTTGCGCTACATAATTCGCCATGTCATCATTGATGGTACGGCCCGCTAAAATAACCTGTGATTTATAACCCAGCTCATTCGCTTTATGAGTAAGATAGTAAGGATCTACACCGATGCAATGCCCACCGACAAGGCCGGGCTGAAATTTCAAAAAATTCCATTTTGTACCGGCAGCTTCCAGTACTTCGAAGGTATTAATGTTCATCCTGTCGAAAATGATCGACAATTCATTCATCAATGCGATGTTCAGGTCCCTTTGCGTATTCTCGATGATCTTGGCAGCTTCCGCTACCTTGATAGATGATGCACGATGAACTCCCGCATCTACGACCAGTTCGTATACTTTTGCGATCTCTTCGAGTGATTCGGCATCGCAGCCAGAAACCACTTTTACAATCGTAGCCAGGGTATGCAATTTATCGCCCGGGTTTATTCTCTCCGGGGAATAGCCCAATTTAAAATCAACCACATTCTTTAAGCCGGACATTTTTTCGAAGATGGGCAAACAATCTTCTTCGGTACAACCGGGATAAACCGTGGATTCAAAAACCACGTAGTCGCCTTTTTTAATCACTTTGCCGATGGTTTCTGATGCTCGTTGTACGGGAATAAGGTCTGGTACATTATGCTCATCGACCGGCGTAGGCACCGCCACGATAAAAAACTTTGCCTCCTTTAATACATCCAGTGAATGGGTAAATGTGATGTCGCATCCGTCAAATGCTTCTTTCGCCAGCTCATTGCTTGGATCGATACCCTGCTTCATCATCTCCACTCTTTTGGCATTGATATCAAATCCAATGACAGAAAGCTTCCTGGCGAATTCCAGCGCAATGGGTAATCCCACATATCCTAAGCCGATCACAGCAAGTTTGGCCTTTTTATCGATTAATTCCTGGTACATGGAAAGTCTAAACGTTTAAATGGGTGTAAAAGTATATACGGCTAGCCGCCGGTCTATTTTCTGCTGATAAATTCTTTCGGTTGTTTATTCCACTCCTCTTCCGGCAACGAACGAAAATAATCGTATGTCACTTTCAGACCTTCGCTCCGGTCCACTTTAGGCTCCCAGCCCAATATTTTTTTCGCCTTAGTAATATCCGGCTGCCTTTGCTTAGGATCATCTACCGGCAATGGTTTGTATACGATCTTAACGGCATTACCCGTCAACGCCAGCACTTCCTCCGCGAAATCCTTTAATGAAATTTCATTCGGGTTGCCAATATTCACCGGCAAATGATAATCGCTGTGCAATAAACGATAGATGCCCTCGATCAGGTCGTCCACAAAACAAAAGCTTCTTGTCTGTGAGCCATCACCAAACACCGTCATATCCTCTCCACGCAAAGCCTGGCCGATAAATGCCGGCAATGCCCGACCATCATTCAAACGCATTCTTGGGCCATAGGTATTGAAGATGCGGATAATCCTCGTCTCCACCTTATGAAAAGTGTGATAAGCCATTGTGATAGATTCCATAAAACGCTTCGCCTCATCATACACCCCTCTTGGTCCTACCGGGTTTACATTACCCCAGTACTCTTCCGTTTGCGGATGTACTAATGGATCGCCATACACTTCGCTGGTCGATGCCACCAGTATCCTTGCATTTTTTGCTTTAGCCAAACCAAGGCAATTATGTGTTCCCATGGCGCCAACTTTCAGCGTTTGAATAGGGATTTTCAAATAATCGATTGGACTTGCGGGTGAAGCGAAATGCAGGATATAATCGAGGTCGCCGGGAATATGAATGAACCTGGTTATATCATGATGATAAAACTCAAAATGCTCCAGCTTGAACAGGTGTTCGATATTCTTGAGGTCGCCGGTAATGAGATTGTCCATACCGATCACTTTGTAACCTTCTTTAATAAAACGATCACACAAGTGAGACCCCAGGAAACCTGCCGCACCTGTAATAAGTATCTTCTTTTTTTCCATAGTATTAGTTGGTTTTAGTGGGAAGCGGGTCTTCCTATACTTTCATAATGAAAACCTAATTCACGAATAGCGGCAGTATCAAAAAGATTGCGGCCATCGAAAATGACTTTGTTCTTCAGATTAGAAACGATCTTTAGAAAATCAGGTGTCCGAAACTCATTCCATTCCGTTGCAATGATCAATGCATCCGCACCTTTTAAGGCCGCATACTGGTTTTCCGCATACATAACTTTATCACCAATTGTTTTCCTGACGTTATGTATCGCCTCCGGATCAAAGACAGTCACCGTAGCACCCTCTGCCAGCAACGCATCGATAATATACAAAGCCGGCGCCTCACGTATATCATCCGTATTGGGTTTGAAAGCCAGCCCCCATAATGCGAAATGCCGGCCTTTTAACTTATTACTAAAATACTTTTTAATCTTTGGAAGCAGGTGCAATTTCTGCTTTTCATTTACTTCCATGACAGCATGTAAAATCTTAAAATCGTAGTTAACATCATTGGCTGATCTCACCAATGCCTGCACATCTTTGGGGAAACAACTGCCGCCGTAGCCTATGCCAGGAAACAAGAATCGCTTCCCGATCCGATCATCGCTGCCAATGCCCCGCCTAACCATATCTACATCCGCTCCCATTAGTTCACATAACTGGGCGATCTCATTCATGAAAGATATTTTAGTAGCCAGGAATGAATTAGCCGCGTATTTGGTTAACTCAGCCGAACGTTCATCCATGAATATAACAGGATTGCCCTGGCGAACAAAGGGGGCGAATAATTCACTGATCAATTTCTTTGCTCTTTCAGAACTGGTACCCACGACAACCCTATCCGGTTTCATAAAATCTTCCACGGCTACACCTTCCCTTAAGAACTCGGGGTTGCTCACTACATCAAATTCCCCTTTATAATTTTTCGCTATTGCCTGCGCTACTTTTTCTGAAGTTCCGACGGGCACGGTGCTTTTATCAACGATGACTTTATATTCCTTTAAAATTTTTCCCAGGTCATCTGCCACACCCAAAACATACCGCATATCCGCCGAACCATCTTCGCCGGGTGGAGTCGGTAATGCAAGAAAAATGATCGAAGCATCTTTTATTCCTTCTTCAAGATTAGTAGTAAAAAATAGACGCTCTTCTTTCAGGTTGCGGAGAAATATCTTTTCAAGTCCCGGCTCATAGATGGTAACCTCCCCACTCATAAGCTTGGTGACTTTATTGATGTCGATATCTACACAGGTTACGGTATTGCCGGTTTCAGCGAAACAGGTACCTGTCACTAATCCTACATACCCGGTTCCAACTACTGCGATTTTCATGCTTGCTTTTTTTTGTTATAATATTTGTTTCCTATCGCTCACAGGATGCCGATAGTTATCATCAGCCGGTTGTCGAGTTCATTTTGAATTATAATAACCGCTAAGATTTCAGATAGGCCAGCACTTTCGTAGTAATTAACTGTAATTGTTCTTCATCCAGTTCGGTGTGTACGGGCAACGAGATAACCCTTTCCGTAAGCCAGTCTGTAACAGGCATTGATCGTGATCCCACATTGAATCGCTCAAACATTTTTTGCCGGTGCCCCGGTACAGGGTAATAGATCATGGAAGGTATACTAAAACCGGCTAAAAATTCATTTAACCCTGCTCTTAAAGCAGCAGAATTATCCCCATCTTCCAGCAACAATGTATACTGGTGAAAAACATGTTTAGAATAAGCCGCTCTAAACGGCGTTTTTATTTTGGGATGATTGGCAAAAGCTTTATCATAATAGTCAGCCGCTGCTCTTCTCGCCGAATTATATTCATCCAAATGTTTCAACTTGATATCCAAAATAGCAGCCTGGATGGTATCAAGCCGGCTGTTGCAGCCCACTACATCATGATAATAACGCCGGCTTTGCCCGTGATTGGCGATCATTTTTAGTTTGCCGGCCAATGTATCCTCGTTGGTGAAAATCGCGCCGCCATCACCAAAAGCACCAAGATTCTTCGAAGGATAAAATGAAGTAGCGCCTATATGACCAATGGTACCAGTTTTCTTTTTAGTGCCATCTGAAAAAGTATAATCACAGCCGATTGCCTGGGCGTTGTCTTCTATTACGTATAGGTTGTGCTTTTGGGCAATGGCCATTATTTCTTCCATAGGCGCAGCCTGCCCATATAAATGAACCGGTACTATAGCCTTTGTTTTTGGCGTGATCACTTTTTCTAATTCGGCCGGATCAATACAGAAAGTCTTTGGGTCTACTTCTGCGAAAACAGGGGTCAGTCTTAACAAGGCTATTACTTCAGTAGTAGCGATGTAGGTGAAAGAAGGGGTGATGACCTCATCGCCCGGCTGCAGGTCAAGAGCCATCATGGCTATCTGTAAGGCATCCGTGCCATTAGCGCAGGGGATAGTATGCTTAATACCGAGATAAGTTGAAAGATTGGCTGCAAAATCCTGTACGGGTTTGCCATTGATGAAGGCAGAACTTTCCATTACCTGTACTACAGCGCTATCCACTTCCGCCTTTATTTTTTGATACTGTGTTTTAGTATCCACCATCTGAACAGGACGCATGTGTGAGAAAATTTATGTTGTATTTTTCCGGGATTAGTAATTCATAAAAGTCAAATAAGTCATTAAACCAGGAAAGATTATCCTACCGATTTTATCCATTTGACCAATCTGACCTGTTTGACTATCAACCTTCAGCGGCGCAAAAATAGTAAAATACAGGTAGTTTCATAGTTTGACTTTACTTTTGCCCTCCCGTCCGCAATTTGCCGCCACCATCCTGATAAAATCGCGATGGTTGTTGAAAGACCGGGGTAAAAACTACGATTTGGCGCTATTTTTTTATAATATCTTTCTTATCCTTTTTAAAGCCGGTATCCGCATTACGGCTTTGTTCAGTGCGAAAGCAAAAAGCTGGGTGGCAGGAAGGCGAAACATTTTTCAAAAGCTGGAAACTTCCATTAAGGGAAATCATCAGGTTATATGGATGCATTGTGCCTCTTTAGGAGAATTTGAACAGGGAAGACCACTTTTAGAAAAACTTAGTTTACAATATCCGGACTATAAATTACTCTTAACCTTTTTTTCTCCTTCAGGATATGAAATAAGAAAAGATTTCAAAGGCGCTGACTGGGTGTTCTACCTGCCCATGGATGGAGTTCGAAATGCTAATCGCTTTTTACAAATCGTGAGCCCGTCCCTGGTGATATTTGTAAAGTACGAATTCTGGTATTACTATTTGAAAGAGATAAAACGAAGAAAGATTCCCCTGTTGCTGGTATCAGCGTTATTTCGGGCAGACTCGGGGTATTTTAAATGGCATAATGGATTGCAACGAAAAATGCTTTTCTTTTTTCAACATGTTTTTGTACAAACGGAAGCATCCAAAAAAATGCTGGCTTCAATAGGACTGACTGATAACTGTAGTGTATCCGGCGACACCCGCTTTGACAGGGTGATTGAAATTGCTGAAAGCGCCGCTCCGATTCCGCTTATTGAAAAGTTCACTGCAGACAAAAAAACAATAGTGGCAGGAAGTACCTGGCCCGCGGATGAAGAGGTATTACAGAAAACAATGCAGTCTATTGAAGATCCTTTTTTGCAGCTTATCATCGCCCCGCATGAAATAACTTCAGACCATATTTCTCAACTACAAAAAAATTTCCCCGACGCCGTATTGTATTCCCAACTTCTCCAAAGGTCCGACGGGACTCCTTTGGAGAGTTCCTTCGAACAAACTTCAACTGTTGCCCCGCTTGCGGCAAAGCGAACACCAAACACGCTTATCATTGACAATATAGGCATGCTATCCCGCTTGTATAAATATGCCCATATTACTTACATCGGGGGCGGATTTGGAAAAGGCATTCATAATACGCTGGAAGCCGCCGTGTATGGTAAACCTGTTTTATTCGGACCGGTCCATCACAAATTCAATGAAGCGATGGACCTGATCAGCGTAGGTGGAGCTATCAGGATTAATAATGCGGAACATTGTATTGAAGCGGTACAAAAATTATTGAAAAACGAAAAGGAATATGTGCGTAGTGCAGAAAGTTCGCGTGAATATGTTTATGCGAACAAAGGTGCAACGGAGAAAGTAGTGCGGTTTATTCAGGAAAACCGTCTTTTGACCAGCTGATCAAATTGCGCTACCGTAGCAAGATCATTGTCCCAACCCAATTTTACTTTTAATTCACGGCTGATCCAGTATTCAGCCTCGGGATAAATATTGAAGCTATTGATGGTTTTGATGCTCCGCTCATACATTACTTCATCGCCGCGGAAAAGATCATTTATAAATAAAAATCGATCGTTGATGCCAATAGCTTTGCGAAGGTCCTTTATGGGTGTTTCCTTCAACACTTCCATTAATTCAGCTTTACCTTGTTTTAACCGGTCATTCAACGACTCGGATTGTCCGTCTCCCTTTTTCTCTTTTAGCTGGTGCGACAACGTGGGTATTTCGAGCAGCGGATCAAACACCATATCGAGTTGCCCGTTTTCCTGTACAATAGAAACAGATTCCTTGTCGACTAATACCGTTTCTTTATGAACAACGGATTTATCTGCCGGTTTTGGTGAGTATTTTTCGTAAGCGGATGAATCCATTTTCATCACGGTAGGCATCACTACGGAAACCTTTGATGTACCCAACGTCTTATTGCCTTGTTGTTTTGAGATCAATTCATTTTGCAGGAGCTGCAGTGTGAAGAGCATTTGTTCAGAAGTGGCTTTCTGCTGATACTGTTCATTTAATTTGGATATCAAGATTTCTATTCGTTCCATTTTGCTACTTTTGGAGCACTGATTAAAAATCGGGATTCAAATGATTAAAAGGATTTCGCCTTTTGGCACATCACCAAACTTACCTTATTATTTTGAAAAAAATTGGTGCCTTCCTGCCTGATCCCCGAAATCAGCGTCCTTAAATCTACAAACACTTTGCCAATAAATTGATTACGAGCTCTGAAAACGAAAAATCTTAACAATGTTTATTGAACCCAATATACGGGGTGAACGCCGTGGATGGATAGAAGTGATCTGTGGATCCATGTTTAGTGGGAAGACCGAAGAACTGATCCGCCGTCTTAAAAGGGTGAAGATCGCCAACCTGAAAGTGGAAATCTTCAAACCAGCTATCGATATACGGTATGATGAAATTAAGATCATTTCGCATGATACCAATATGATCCAATCGACCCCTATCGGCAATTCGCAGGAAATACTGCTGATGGCGCAGGGTGTGGATGTGATCGGCATCGATGAGGCCCAATTCTTTGATGACGAGTTACCCAATGTTTGTGACCAATTAGCTTACAATGGTATCAGGGTCATTGTAGCCGGACTGGATATGGACTTTACGGGAAAGCCTTTTGGCCAGATGCCTTTTATGATGGCCAAAGCGGATTATGTCACCAAGCTGCACGCCATTTGTGTGAAATGCGGGAATATCGCCAACTACTCCTACCGGAAAATTCCGAATGAGGACCAATTAATGCTCGGCGCCACCGATGTATATGAACCCAGGTGCAGAGTTTGTTATAATGAGAAGGGTCAATAGTGACCCGATTACTATAGGGTAGTGAATACGCAAACAGTTAGAATGCTGGCATTTTGTTTCGGCATTCTACCTTTCTTTCCCCCTGATCTTCCCCTTGCCATTAACTTTTATTTGAAAGTCTTGTGTTTTTGTTTCCATTTCCTGCGTGAATTCAGCGGTTAATACAAGACCTGTTTTGCTGTTCACCAGTAAAGTACCGGTTTGTCCTCCTTTTACCTCCATCTCTCCTTCTGCTGATCCAATGGTAGTTTTTGCGTCCAACGTCACTTGCTCATTTTCCATTTTTTTCACTGTATAGGTTGTAGAAAATACTGCAGGCATTTTTCCACCCATTTTATATTTCTTTTGCCAGCTATCGCCGACTTTAACACTCTTATTCGGAAAGATCATAAAAGCCTGGGCAAACTGGTTTTTCAATTCCTGTTCATTAAACTGATCTTTTAGGGAAACTCTCATTTGCAGCTTCATATCTTCGTTTACTCCTGCTGAATCTACCATTCCATTTATTATTTCATCAAATCCCGTTACCGAAAGCACA
The DNA here is from genome assembly GCA_031412015.1 of Chitinophagaceae bacterium. Lineage (GTDB taxonomy): Bacteria > Bacteroidota > Bacteroidia > Chitinophagales > Chitinophagaceae > Terrimonas_B. The sequence goes on along the minus strand of JANOCH010000056.1, from coordinate 17,286 downwards.
TTGCCTTCCTCATCTACCTTCATCGTAAATGCTTTCCCTTTTATCCCGGAAAAGAGATTTTTCATCAGGGTCATTGGATCCTCCCCGCTTACGTTGTCAACCGGCTTTTCCGTGTCTATATCCATTTCCATGTCCATTATTTTCATGTAGAGCCGAAAATTGTTATATACGCCGCGCAACGTTTTTATCTTATCCTTCTCATCTTTTACATCAAAAGAATAGCCGGCCAGCAGGTTGATCTTACTTTCCTTGTCCATCATTTTCTGATCCATATCCCAGGTTATTTCATAATCATATTGCTTGCCCTTCTCCAGGTTGAATTTAAATAATGAACCGGCCGGCGCATCAGCATTCTTGCAGGACTGCAAACCTGTTACTGTCATCATTACAATAGTTGTGGCTGCCAGCAGAATGATCTTTCTCATTGATCTCAATTTGATGAACTGGCAAAATAGAACTTTAGCGGCTGACATTAAGTATTATTTTCGCGGTAAAATCAGGTCGCTATCGCATCGGTAAAACATATCTACGCTCTTTTTAAAAAAGACCTGTTGCTGGAAGTACGGCAGCAATACAGTTTTTATGGTATCCTGCTATATGTTGGAGCTACGATTTTTGTTCTCTTTATGGCTATTGATGAGCCCGAAAGCAAGGTGTGGAATGGTTTATTTTGGGTGATACAGTTGTTTATTTGCATCAATGCCGTAGCCAAAAGTTTTTTACAGGAAAGTAAAGGACGGATGTTGTATTTCTACTCCATAGCATCGCCGGCCAACTTTGTGCTTTCCAAATTGCTTTTCAATTCCCTGCTCATGCTGATCATGAGCCTGCTAAGCCTGGCCCTTTTCAGTTTATTTCTTGGCAACCCCATGGTAAAGGCCGGTGCGTTTGTGGGTCTTGTGTTGTTAGGTGGCTGGAGCCTGAGCCTGGTTTTTACTTTTTTGGCCGCTATTGCCGCAAGAGCGCAACAAAACGCCGCTATCATGGCGGTGTTGGGATTTCCCCTGATTATCCCGCAGTTGACTTTGCTGATGAAACTATCCAATGCAGCTTTTAATCCGGTATTGACCATTCATGCCAGCGATATTTTATTGCTGGTTTCATTGGATATTCTGGTCTTGCTGCTCTCAGTTATCCTTTTTCCCTTTTTGTGGAAAGATTAAGCTGTTAAGTGATATTTAATAACGGAAGACGCGAGGCCGGTACGTTTGAAAATGGCTAAAAACCGAATAGCCGTAACCTGGCTTTCCATAGCTGTTTTACGTCGCGTTTTAAGATCACCAACCTTTGTCAGGTTTTATTAAATTAAATTTAGTTATCGCCCTCTTTTCTTGCGGAATATAAAGCTTACGGCAGATATTAATAGTTGAGGAAAAATTAGGAAGGATTAAGACCACCACCTTAATTTTGCTGCACTTTACTCATTAACAACGACGAACCATGGCCAATGAAAAAAACTACATGCATATATCCTGGTGGAAGATCCTTTGTGTCATTTTATTGCTTTTTACTTTTATAGCTGGCCTTTTGATAAAAGTGCCCAATCTTCCGGCTCTGGAAGAAACCAGCCGTAATCTATTCTTTCATGTGGGTATGTGGGCGGCGATGATGACTTTATTCACCGTCTCTGTAGTAAACGCTATAAAATATCTCCGCACCTTAAATATCAAGTACGATATCTATTCGCGGCAATATGCCACGGTTGGTATTGTATTTGGCCTCCTGGGTTATGCTACAGGAGCCATCTGGATGAGCTATACCTGGGCCGACCCGAACAATCCCTTATTTGAATCCTTCAGTGCTTTGGCCAGGGAACCAAAGCTGATCGGTGCGGCCATCGCATTGCTGATCTACTTTGCTTACATGGTATTGCGTGATTCTATTAATGATATGGACAAGAGAGCAAGGATCAGTGCGGTATATAACATATTCGCATATGCTATGCTATTTCCGGCGATATGGATTATGCCCAGGTTATTGCCCAGCCTGCATCCCGGACAGGAGGGAAATCCAGCTTTAAATTTTAAAGATGTCAGCTCTACTATGCGCATGGTGGAGTGGCCCGCTTTTATCGGGTGGGCATTATTAGGTGTTTGGATTACTACCCTAAAAATCAGGTTAAGCTTATTGAAAGAAAAAAAGATGATGGGGTAAACAACAGGCAATAGGCATTGGTCAATTGAAAAAAAGATATAGACAATAAAAAAAATAAAGGATGCAAAAGGTCAGGAAACTGCTTACACTTTTATCACTGCTGCTGATTACGCTTTTTGTCCGGGCGCAGGAGGAAACTGCGAAAGCAACAATTGGCGAAACGATGCGAAGTAACGGGCGAATATATGTAGTGGTTGCAGTGATGCTGACTATATTGATCGGGCTGATATTGTATTTGGTGCGGTTGGACAGGAAGATCAGTAAGTTGGAGAAAGAGTAAAACGGCCTCAACCCGACCTTCTCCCGTCATTGCGAGCAAGCCATCTATGCACAACCCTCGCCTTTCGACGATGTTTATAAAATAAATACTCACAGAAAATGTTGAGCACAGATATAAAGCTGATGTGGTAGTTATAAAGTTTGGATTTGCATTGAAGCACCGTCGCAGAGCGAAGTCGAAGCATCATCCGGAGAAGGATTAGAGGATGAGGTCTGATGGATGAGAACAAAATATATAACGATAAACAACATTCAATAAGCGACAGATATTTCAACTTTCGGACTTCTTGCTTATTGTCCATTGTCTCCCGATAGCTATCGGGATGCCTATTTAAGAAGCTTGCTATTTGAAAACAAAAAAATGAACTTATGTCAGACAATTACAGTTTTTTCGGTGCGGTAGAAAGGAACTTCGACAAGGCCGCCAAATTCACCAAATGGGAATCGGGTATTCTCAGCCAGATCAGGGAATGTAACGCCGTATACCAAATGCGTTTCCCGCTAAAAAGAGATGATGGAACTATTGAAGTTATAGAAGCTTATCGTGTACAACACTCTCATCACAAAACACCCTGCAAAGGTGGTATTCGTTTCGCCGCTGAAGTAAACCAGGATGAAGTAATGGCCCTGGCCGCATTAATGACTTATAAATGCGCTATCGTAAACGTTCCTTTTGGCGGTGGTAAAGGCGGTATCAGGATCAATCCTAAAAAATATTCCGCTTATGAATTGGAAAAGATAACTCGGCGCTACACTGCAGAGTTGATCAAGAAAAATTTTATCGGCCCCGGTACCGATGTACCGGCGCCTGACTACGGAACCGGTGAAAGAGAAATGGCCTGGATACAGGATACTTATTCCGCTATGCACCCCGGGGAAATTGATGCGGCTGGTTGTGTAACCGGTAAGCCGGTGACACAAGGTGGTGTTCGCGGTCGTCGTGAAGCAACGGGGCTTGGTGTATTTTTCGGTATCCGTGAAGTATGTGGTATGGAAGACGTAATGAAAGGGCTGGGACTTACCACCGGAGTAGAAGGAAAAAGAGTGGCCGTTCAGGGATTGGGTAATGTAGGTTACCACTCCGCTAAATTCTTCCAGGATGCCGGAGCTATCATTGTGGGTTTATCAGAACATGACGGCGCTATTTACAACCAAAGCGGGCTTGATATAGACGATGTATTTAACTTCCGTAAAAGCAGCGGCAGCATTCTTAAATATGAAAAGGCCAGCCATTTTGCGAAAAAAGAGGAAATGCTGGAAATGGATTGCGATATATTAATTCCAGCGGCTTTGGAAAATGTAATTGACGGAGATAATGCTCAGAGAATAAAAGCTAAGATCATTGGCGAAGCTGCTAATGGACCTCTGACACCGGAAGCAGATGACATACTGATCAAAAAAGGAGTACTGGTTATCCCTGATATGTACCTGAATGCAGGCGGTGTAACGGTATCTTATTTTGAATGGTTGAAAAACCTGAGTCATGTACGTTACGGCCGGTTGGAAAAACGCTTTAATGAAAACATGAACTCGCATATCGTGGGACAAATGGAAGCACTGTCGGGCAGAAAGATGAATGAAAAAGAAAAAGAATACATTGTTCATGGCGCTGATGAAGTAGACCTGGTGTATAGCGGGTTGGAAGAAACGATGGTCAATGCCACGCATGAGATCATGAATGAATTAAAAAATAACCCAGCGATACCTGATCTGCGTACTGCCGCTTATGTGGTGGCGATTAATAAAGTAGCTACGAGCTATGCTGAGTTGGGAATATTTCCATAAAAGCCTCTCAAATCATTTTGGAAAACCTGCTTTTTTGAGCAGGTTTTTTTTTCATATTGGTTCAATCACTGGAATAAAATCATTATTGGACATCGCCCCTTAAAACTGAAATTGTATCTGTTCTACAAACCGTACCTTTCAACTTATATTAACCCGTAAAATATGTTCGTTGAATCAATAGAAAAAGCAGCACAATTTACCCGACCCATCCATTCCATCGTAAGAACCTATGCGGGCAAAAAGATCATTCCAGGCGCTGCCACCTTATTTTTTGTCAATGAAGAAGGCTATGCTGTTACCTGCAAACACGTTATTGAGTTACTGGCGGCTTCCGACAACCTCAACAAACAGTACATCAGTTATAAAAAAGAAAGAGATAAATTGCCAAGGGATGGCAACTTTAAAAAACATTTAAAAGGACTTGAATTAAAATATAAGTACACGGAAGAGTCCCTCGTTCAGGTAAAAAATACTTTTGTCGACTGTGTAGACTCTATGTCGGGCTTTACCTGGCATTTACATCCCAAACACGACCTGGCCATTTTAAAATTCAATGACTATAAAAGCTTGCGTTATAACGAACATGCCGTTTTCCTCAAAGATTCCTCCACCATCCGGCAGGGTGAGTTTTTATGCAGGCTGGGATTTCCCTTTCCGGAGTTTACTAATTTTAAATTCAATGAAACAAGCGAAGATATTGAATGGACGCAGGAAGGCATAACGGCTTCGCCAAGATTTCCCATGGATGGCATGGTCACCCGCTTCCTGGCAGATGAAGACGGGTTATTCGGCATTGAGCTGAGTACCCCTGGTCTGAGAGGACAAAGCGGCGGCCCTTTGTTTAATAAGGATGGGATTGTGTATGGTATGCAGTTCTCTACCAAACATCTTCATCTTGGATTTGATCTGATTGACAAAGAGATTGTATCCAACAATAAACTAAAGAAAGTTTCAGATTATTCCTTTCTTCACTTAGGTCAATGCATACACGCCGATACCATAAAGGCGTTTCTTAAAGAAAAAAACGTGAAATATTACGAACAGGAGTAAATCAATAAGAAGATTATTTTGAACCTGTTGATGATAACAGGTATTCCAGGGCCAGCGTATAACCTTTCATTCCCAAGCCGATAATACTCCCTGCCGATTTACCGGATACATGGGAAAGTTTACGAAAGTCTTCTCTTGCATGCACATTGGAAATATGCACTTCCACTACGGGAGTTTTAATGGCTGCAATAGCGTCTCCGATAGCTACTGATGTATGCGTATAACCGCCCGGGTTCATAATGATACCATCGTAGTCAAACCCTGCCCTTTGCAGTTCGTTGATCAATTCACCCTCTATATTGCTCTGGTAGCAGGAAAAAGAAACATTGGGATAAGCCGCTTTCATTTCTTCAAAAAAATCGTCAAATGATTGATTGCCGTAGATACCAGGTTCTCTTTTACCCAGCAAATTGAGATTGGGGCCATTGATGATAGCGATCTTTGTCATAGCAACGAATTTACAGCAATACGATTGAAACTTTATTTTCTCTCGTTCGCCAGTAAACTATACATGAGAAGGTTGATGCGTTTGCCGTTTTTAATTTCGGCTTCTCTTAGTTTTCCTTCGTACTTAAATCCCAATTTTTCCGCAAGCCGCCAGCTGGTTTCGTTGCCATCTTCGATCACCGCTTCAAGTCGATGCAGTTTCCAATGGGAAAATACATGGCCGATCATGACAGGCATTACTTCCGACATGATTTTTTTCCGCCAATACTCCGGCAATAACCAATACCCGATCTCCGCTTTTTCATGGGCCAACTGGTAATTATTTATTCCGCAGGCGCCTAAAGGTTCCCCGGAAATACGATCGGTGATCTTCCACCAGATCCCCTTTTTCTCTCTCCACAGATCGTCGTAGAAATACATTTGTCTTTTGGTATCGTCCATCGTTTTATAGGCCACCCCATAAAAGGGAGTTATGTCAGGGTGACTAAGACCTTTGAAAATAAAAGCCTGGTCGGTCGCCACTATTTGGTTTAGTAAGAAACGATCGGTATGTAGTTCAGGAAACATTGGCAGGCAATTACAGGAATTAACGCAAATTAATCTCTATTGGCGTTAATCATCGATATAAAATCATCAAATAAATACCGGCTGTCGTGCGGACCCGGTGTTGCTTCCGGGTGATATTGTACGGAAAATGCGGGTTTTCCCTTCACTCTTATCCCTTCAATGGAATGATCATTGAGGTTGATATGCGTTACCTCGATATGATCGGCTTTCTTCACCGCTTCGGGATCAACGCCAAAACCATGATTCTGCGTTGTGATCTCTGAGCGGCCACTCACCAGGTTCTTAACCGGGTGGTTCAAACCCCTATGACCATGATGCATTTTAAAAGTGGGAATATCATTGGCCAATGCCAGCAATTGGTGGCCGAGGCAAATACCAAAAACAGGCTTCTCTTCTTTAAGAATTTGCTTCAGCGACGCTATCGCATAGTCCATCGGCGCCGGATCGCCGGGACCGTTGGATATGAAGTATCCATGTGGTTTAAATTTCTTTACTTCTTCCAGCGGAGTTTTTGCCGGAAACACTTTTACAAAAGCGCCCCGCTCCACCATACAATTCAGGATATTTCTTTTCACACCATAATCCATCACCGCTATACGAACAGCAGCATTCTTATCCCCTATTTCATAGCTTTCTTTGGTGCTGACATGCGATGCCAATTCGAGCCCATCCATATCAGGAACTTCCGTCAGCCTCTTTTTCAATTCTTCGATATCGCTTATCTCAGAAGAAATGATGCAGTTCATCGCTCCCTTGGTGCGAATATGAGCCACCAGAGCCCGTGTGTCCACATCGCCAATTGACACTATTTTATTAGCTATGAGGTAATCTTCCAGCGAACCATTTGCAAGCTTACGTGAATATTGATCCTCGAGGTTGCGGCCGATCAATCCTTTTATTTTTACATTATCCGATTCCACATCAGCGTCTTTTACACCATAATTGCCTACGTGTACTGAGTTCATGATCAGCACCTGTCCATAATAGCTGGGATCGGTAAAGACCTCCTGGTAACCGGTCATGCCGGTGTTAAAACAAATTTCTCCGGTAGTGGTGCCGATGGCGCCAAAAGCGGTTCCATAACAAACTGTTCCATCCTGTAAAAGAAGCGTAGCGATAGGTCGGGCTGTTGACATAGTTGAAAAAGAATCTGCTCTTTAAAAACAAATTGTGCAAAAGTAGGGAGGAATGAAGAAATGCGCGGCAGAATTTTCCAACAGTTATCAACATAGAATTGGGACCCGGGAATCAATAGCCTTGAATTCCCAAATCCCAATTACAAATTCTAAAACCCCATTACACTACCCTCATGCTATCTTCTGCCAACTTACCATTTAGTTACCGATCCTGAGCCACTTATTGAACTTGTGACTACAGGGTTGCCACGATATCGTACGGAGCCGCTACCAGCAATGTTCACATCCAATATTTCTTCCACATTCACCTTGATACCACCCGACCCCGAAATACGGATGCTGGTTTGTTTAGCGACGAAATTGCCAAAGTCCATGTCACCACTGCCACTTATTTTCAATGATTGATTTTCGGCGCCGCCATCGGTTACACTTATTTTTCCGGATCCACTGATCTCTGCATCGATAGTACTGGTCGTCACATCATAGATACGGATATTTCCAGAACCGCTTACTGCTAATCGCAGCGTTGCAGGATCAAATGAAGTTTGTGTGTCAATATTTCCTGATCCATGTACTTCCAATTTGGTGAGAGCCGGAGCTGTTATCTTCACGTTGATATCTTCACCCGATCTCAAATTGGTATTCGCATGCCTGAACCGGATAATAAGGTCATTACCCGACATGGTGGTTTCTACTTCGTTTAAAATATTTTGCTGCGACTGCAGTTCCACTTTATAGGCCGCGCCTTCTGCATAAATCAAATGGCCGGGAACCTTTAACTGAACCCCTGCGAAATTCGGTGTTGTTCTTGTTTCATTGACAACAGGTCCTTCACCAACCAATTTCTGACATGATTGCAGGATCATGGCTGCTCCCAAGATCCAAACTATTACTTGTATCTTTTTCATCTTCTTATTCGTCTTATTAAAATGTATTTATAATCTGTGAAATCCTTTTTAATCCCTGTCATCCGCGATCAATCAACCCTCGATCCGTAAGAAATTTCCATTCTTATCAAACTCCAGTTTCAAACCAGTTGACAGTTTAACATCTTGTGTTGCATCATCTATTTCCCATCCACGAATAAAATCATTCGGGTAGTTAGTGTCAACATAATTTAAAATAAGCGCCGGGAGAACCGTATTAGGAATAGCTTCTACGCCTTCTATCCTTTTGATATTTCCCTGGCGGGTAAAGTCAAGTTTGGCGCTGTTGTCAAGATAAACATGAAAATAAGTTTTCAGGTTATCCAGTTCTTTTACAACCTGCAAAATTTGTTTGCCGGCATAGTGAGTTGTAACAAACCCACTGGCATTCGCCGGCAGGTCATCGGATTGAACTACTTTTTCTTTATCACAGGCTACAAGCAATAAGGCTGAAAGTGTCATAAGTAATAAGATTTTTTTCATAACATAAATTTTTAAGGCTAATGAATAAGTTATTGTTTTGAATGAGACAACCCACTTTCATTAAACCCCTATGTTGAATGAATTGAAAAAAGTTAAATACTTGTTATCAGGAAAAGTCGGATGAATGAATATTTACAACGGTGAAAACTCTTTGATGTCACACCCCGATGATACCGGGCTGCCTTTTTCTACGGGATGCATGTTATGGGAAAGATTCCGGGGCTTGCTTCACTGCGCTCGCAATGACAGCCCGGAATGACAGGCTGATAAAAGAAAAGTCATTAAACACTTGAAGAATCAGACCCGTCGGATTTATCCGGTCATCCGTGTGGTAATTGTTCCAACTAGAATATGTTGATACCAGCGTTCCATCCGAACCATCCGCGAAGTTTATCACTACCTAATCTGAAACTATGATACGAAGGCGGAACAAGATCATACTTATATCCGCTAACTGCAGCAGTTTGTTCGGAATAATAGGCGGTAAAAGAAGGACCGCCGAAAATAGAAAAGCGTTTGCCGAATTTGATATTGAGATTAAGATGTAGTTTATTCAACAGGTTCAGGTGATCCCAGCTGCCGAGATAAACATATTGAGAGCCCAACTCAGGATTTACCGATAACCATTTAGCGATATTGATTTCAGTACCCAGCCCATATCCAAACGTGTAAATTTTTTCTCCTTCCTTACCAGCATTCATACCCGCCTGCAAAATGCTATAAAATCTCCGGCTCCCGGTTTTGAAAGCCGCATTTGCATTTGTTACTTCATTAGTGTACAAAGAAAGTTTGTGATACCCTTTTAATATTACATTGATTAGACCAATACTATAGCCGTCGGAAGTGTCAGCAATATTAATGATACCAATTTGTACACCTTTCAGTCTTTTAGCATAGTTAAATACGCCTCCCACCTGCAATCCCCTCACCTCGCCTCCACCGATATTTGCTACGCCTGCTACCTGGACACCGCTTGAATTCCTGTTTTGATAATTGAAAACTCCGGCCGCCTGGAATCCGTTCATCGTGCCGCCGCTGATATTGGCCACACCGGCAATCTGCAAGCCATTGACATTTCCTTTTACGAAATTATTAATGCCTGAAGCCTGCAGGCCTTTTACATTTTTCAAAACGGTATTTTGAAGACCCCCGATTTGCAGACCTGTTACCGAGCCACCAGTAATATTGAACAAGCCAGCAGCCTGGACATAACAAACATCTTTTTTATTCAAATTGAATAATCCGCCAATTTCCAAACCATTTACACCCGCTGTATAACCGCCCAATAAATTGAAAGAAAAATTATTGACTACCTGGCCACTCATTTTTCCCTGGCTGCTAACATCTGGGATTACGGAGAACTGGAAAGGTTTTTCAGTAAAAAACTTTTTCATGTTCAGGCTACGGATCTTCTGTTTCGCGGTCAACAGGAAATTTCCCATCTGGGTTTTTTCCACTTCATCAGGAATCATGCTTTTGATCACGGGAGTTGAATCATTGGAAACAGCATTGCCCGTTGTATCGGCCTGTTCGAATTTGTTGGGCGCAGAAACGATCACTTCATCCACCACCGGAACAATGGCAATGACCAGTTGCAAATCAAACTTAGGTTGAATATTGACCGTCGTATCTTCATAAGCATCCCTGCTTACCGCCAATGATGATGTTTGATACTTATCTTTTAGTTTCAGCGAGAAGTTGCCATTCTCGTCGGTAAGTGTAGAAGTAAGATGGTTTGTCTCGTAGATACTTACATTACTTAAGCGTTCGCCCGTTTCACTATTTACTACATACCCGGAAATGGTGTAAAGCTTTTCTTTGGCAGGCGTTGTTTTGGTGATGGTGGTTAGTTGAAGACTTATCCGTCGCAGGATAACGTAGTTACCGCTTTCCTTGTATTCATAATTACCATTGAAAAGTTGGTTCAATACCTGGCGAACCGTTTTGTTCTCTACAGATAAATTTACAAGGCTATCTCTTTTAACGATATTACTGTTGTAGGAAAAACTAAAATTGGCTTTATTACTCACGATAGCTAGTACATCATCCAATCGCTGTCGGGTGGCATTAAATGAAACCCTTCTGTCTAATATGGTTTGCCCGGTTGAAAAAAAAGAGCACAACAGCAATAATAAAACCATGCAAACGGACCATATACCTTTCTTATCTATCATACCCGGTCAACTGCTTTATTGTAAAACAATTTCGTTCCCTTCTTTAGTAATCTTTATCATCAATGTTTCGCTGATAATACCCAAAATCACATCCAATGATTCGTCATCAAAAGTAACGGTCAATGGAAGCTTACGCAGCTCTTCTCTTCCGATCCTGATATTTTCTCCATAAGCTTCGTTTAATTTTTCTACCAATTTCCACAACGGCGTATTATCGCATACAAAGGTCCGGCTGACATAATAGTTGTACAGCTTATCATCCGATTTTTCTTTTTGTGAAGTTGTGTCCACCGTCTCTAACGAAATCCTCTCCCCTGCTTTCAGTTCAACCACTTCGTTGCCTTTCGTTACCTGAACAATACCTGTTTCCACGATAACTTCTGTCAGCCCATCAACACTCCTGATATTAAAAGAAGTGCCCACTACTTTTACCTGCACATCATTTACATCGATGATAAAGGGCTTTTCTTTATCAGGCGTTATATTAAAAAAAGCTTCCCCCCTCAGTTTTACTTTTCTTGTTTTTCCTTTGAACCTCGCAGGATATGATAATTCAGAATGCTTGTTCAATACCGCTACGGAGCCATCAGGCAATGTGTCTCTTTTTACTTCGCTAACGGAAGCGATGTTCAGCATCTCGGGTTCAGCCGAACCTTTTTCCAACAAAGTACTGGTGAACCAGGACGCGCCGGCAATAATGAGTATGCTTGCCGCAATACGCCACCAGCCAAACGCTTTTATTTTGGCCGGGGCCGATTCCGTTTTCTTTACCCTCCGTTGAAATCGCTGCCAGGCTTTATTTTCATCCACGGCAGTAGTAGCCGCCAGTTGCTGGCTCTCCTTCCAGATCAGTTGAAAGTGCTGAAAATAATGGCGGTTGGCTTCACTGGAACTTATCCATTGCTCCACAAGTTGCTGTTCTGGTGGTGTGGCTTCATCGGCCAGGTATTTTACCAGCAGCTCATCCATCATATCGTGTGTAGAGTTTTCCAATAATGCTACGGTTTAAATACTGATTAATGATAAAATGAATATCGGCAGAAATTCCACTAGTTTCATCCGTAATAATTTCAACGCTTTGCCCATCTGGTTCTCTACAGTTTTTACTGACAGGCCCATTTCATCGGCTATCTCCTGGTATTTCAATCCCTCAAAACGGCTCATCTGGAAAATGGTGCGGCACTGTTCAGGCAATTCATTCATAGCTGAATGAATACGCTCCTTCAATTCACCCATCAGTACTTTACCAGACGCATTCTCCACTTGTTCATTGGACTGACGAACCACATGCATGGCATGAGCTGATTTTACTTTTTTATGTTTGATGTAGTTAAGACAGTCATGGTAGACGGCTTTATAGAGATAGGCTTTAGGCGAGGTCTCTATTTCCAGTAGTTGTCTTTTTTCCCAAACCTTAAAAAACACATTCTGTACTATTTCTTCCGCCATGGCTTCATCCTTCAGTATGGTGATGGCATAGGCATGCAGCCCCCTGAAATGCATTTTAAATAACTGCTCAAAGGCGGCTTCACCCGTGGGCGCCAGGGATCTGATAATGGCGGTACTACTTTGTTCCACTTTAAAATTTCCGTATCCTGCTAAAATATGGCTATTCCCGATCAAGAATGTTTATAAATAGGACAACCGGCAAAGGAGATACCCCTATGGCAGGCAGTGATAAATTTTAACATTCAATTTTTGGGAGCCAGGCCACACATCATTTTTTTCTCCGGTTTTTATACCGCTCCCTTACCACATCCTGCACATTTACATTATGGATCTTGCTTTCCAGCCAGGAGATAACATCTAAGTAAGCAAAGGCTCGTCTTTCCAGCGGATTGTTCTCGTATTTCTTCAGCTTGTTGACGAGTTTTTCGAACTCGGGTTTCAGCGCATGGGCGCCGACGTGGAAAGATTGACGAAGAAAAGCAAAGATCTCTTCCTCCACCTTACTCAGGTTTTCCATTTTAGCCATATACCGGTACACCGATTTGATCAGGTATTCCAGCAGGTCAAAATTACCCAGTTCATAATGGGCTATCAGGTGAAGTAAACGGGCATAACATTGAAGGTCGCTGCGCAGATCTGAGCGCTGGTTAATGATCCTGTTCAGGTAATCAATCGCTTTTTCATTGTCACCACTGCCAAAATATAAACAGGCGATCTTGTAATAAAAGATCAGCACCCGGTGTGTATCCAAATAAAGACCATATTCCTTCAGCATTTCTTCAAGGTGAGGTACCATCAACAAACCCTTGATGAAAGTACCCTGCAGAAAATAGAGATTGATACGGGCCGTATACAAATATTGGTAGGTCAATATACGATTATTGTCGTTCTGTGCCACGAGCTTATGACGGGCAAATTTTTCAAATTCTTTGATCGTCTCCGCCAATTTTTCATGATTGAGAAGGTCGAAATGGGCACCCATCAGGTTGTGCATACCCTTTATATAACTGGCCGTCTCTACCGGCAGCATTTCCGGGTAGCTGGTAAAAAGATCTACCCATTTCTGACAATACCTGTAATACTGTAAAAAGTCTAACCGGATAAAAGCGAACCAGCAATAGCTCTGGTACAGGTACAATTTTTCATAGAATCCTTTGGCCTGCGAAGCTTCCGCCGGGAAACTATGGTCAAAAAACAACTTAAGGCTCTTTAAGTCTTTTTCATTACGGGCATGACCATGCTGAATATACCAGCTATATAGCTGCAACGAAAGATTGGACAACCTGTTCACCAGGGTTAGCGAAGCATTAACAACATCCGATTCATGGCTTAGTTGCTCTGCCCTGTTTTGCATACTGCGGGTGATGTACAATACCTCGATTTTCTTTTCAAAAAAAAGGGCTTGCTGCAGGTAGGTAATCTGGTTATAACTCCGGGCCATATCCTTTAACCTTTCCAAAGCTTTCAGGCTCTGGAGGTACAAGCCCTTATTGTATAAAATACGGGCATGATCCATTTGCTCGTGGAGCTGGATATCGATATTGTTTTCATCCCTGATGATGCGGAGACTTGAGAGTATTTGCTTGTATAATTGGGCTTTGATATTGGATAGTTGTTGCTTACTGATTGACTTATTTTTTTGCAACATCAGCCGCTCGTCATAGTCGCTCATTTTATCCAGTGCGTCAAATAGTTGGATGGTCTTCAGGTTCTCGCTCGAGGAGTTTCGCTTCACATAAAGCTTAAAATTCCGCTTTTCGGACTTTTCCAGCGATTTTACCAGTTGAAAAAGGGCATCTGTGGAACGGTTGGGCATCGTAATTCGTCTGATTTAAGATCCTTTACTGTAAAGGGTTTCAGGGCAATTTCCCCTTTTTAAACTCTGTAAAACCGGGCCAAATTTGGTTTCACCCACCCGGACAACAAAGCTACCTTAGTAGGCAGGTTGTTTGTTACTATGGCAAACAATGCAAAAATAAGCAGCCTGCATTTTTAATATCCACAATTTATTGATTAATTATGGCTAACGGTAAAATCGACATCTTTGATACCACCCTTCGGGACGGCGAGCAGATCCCGGGATGTAAATTGAATACCACGGAAAAGATCCGCCTGGCCCTCGCACTCGAAGACCTGGGTGTTGATATCATTGAAGCCGGCTTCCCTATTTCTTCACCCGGCGATTTTGAATCGGTTAATGAAATAGCTAAGGTTATAAAAAACGCGACCGTCTGTGGTCTTACCCGGGCTGTACAAAAAGACATCGAAGTGGCGGCCGAAGCATTAAAACCGGCGATACGCCCCCGTATTCATACCGGTATTGGCACTTCTGATCTTCATATCAAAGCAAAATTCAATTCCACAAGAGCGGAAATATTAGAAAGAGCTATACAGGCCGTAAAATGGGCAAAGAACTTTGTAGATGATGTAGAGTTTTATGCAGAAGATGCTGGACGTACCGACAATGATTACCTGGCAAGGGTAGTTGAAGCTGTCATCAAAGCCGGCGCCACAGTGGTAAATATTCCTGATACCACCGGTTATTGTCTGCCTCACCAATACGGAGAAAAGATCGCTTACCTGATCAATAATGTTCCCAATGTTGACAAAGCGACGCTTAGTTGCCATTGTCATAATGACCTGGGATTAGCAACAGCCAACTCTATCGCCGGTGTCCTGAACGGAGCAAGACAAATAGAATGTACCATCAATGGCCTGGGCGAAAGAGCCGGTAATACTTCACTGGAAGAAGTGGTAATGATCCTGAAACAACATCACAAATTGGGCTTTTACACCAATATTAAAACTCAAAAACTGAATCCGATCAGTGCCCTGGTTTCTGAAACTATGCGCATGCCGGTTCAGCCCAATAAAGCCATCGTTGGCTCCAATGCATTTTCTCACTCATCAGGTATTCACCAGGATGGTTTCCTGAAAGATGCATTAACCTATGAGATCATCAACCCCGAAGAAGTGGGCGCCGATGGTTCAAAAATAGTATTGACAGCCCGTAGCGGCCGTTCTGCTTTAGCACATCGTTTTCACAAACTCGGATTCCAGTTTACACGCAATGATATAGATGTATTATATGTTGAATTTTTAAAAGTGGCTGATTTAAAGAAAGAGGTAGCGGATGACGATCTGCAATTATTGGCGAAAGCATATGCCATCGAAGCCGTATAAACTAAATGTCGACCCCAGCTATAATATTAAAGAATGTAAGCGCCGAACAATTCGGTAAAACTGTATTGGATAATATTTCTTTTGAATTGGCAGATGGGCAACATTTGGCAATCATTGGCGAAAGCGGTAGCGGCAAATCTTCACTTGCCAAAGCTATCTCCGGTAAATTATTTACCAAAGGCAGTATCGATATTCAATATGTGCAGGGCTGCGTGTTACAGGTAAAAACAGCTCTGCTCGAAGCTATTGTAACTTTTAAAAATCTTTCCAACGTTGCTGATTTTTATTACCAGCAACGTTACAACAGTTGCGATGCTGAAGATGCGCTGACAGTTGAACAGGAACTAGCTAATGCAAATGCGTTAACTAATGAAACGGAAAAAATATTGGCCCAACTTAATTTAACGCACCGAAGACAAACACCCCTAATACAGCTTTCTAACGGAGAACAAAAAAAAATACAACTGATCAAAGCCCTGGTTTACCAACCGCAACTACTTATCCTCGATAATGTGTTTGTTGGCCTCGATGTAGCAAGCAGGAAAGAATTGCATCATATCATTGATCAGTATGCTGCAACCGGCACCACGATAATATTGGTTACCGATGAAAGAGAATTGCCTTCCTGTATAACGCATATCGCCGAAATGTATAAGGGCAAAATGGCTCAATTTGCGGATAGAAAAAACTTCATTGCCTTCCACCCTGAAAATGATGAATGGAAAGAAACACGACAACCCGCTGATGCCTTATTCCCCGGCAGTACTGAGCAGTTTGACTTCATGGTGAACATGAAGAATGTCTCCATTCAGTATGGAGACAAGATTGTTTTACAAAATATCAACTGGCAGGTGAAACAGGGAGAACGTTGGCTCGTCAAAGGTCACAACGGGGCCGGCAAATCAACACTACTGAGTTTAATAACAGCAGATAATCCACAGGCCTATTCACAGGAACTTTATTTGTTTGATAAAAAACGGGGATCCGGGGAAAGTATCTGGGATATTAAAAAACATATCGGATTCGTATCGCCTGAGTTGCATAAATTTTTTGATGCCGGTTCTTCCGTTCATCATGTGATCGCTTCCGGCTTTTTTGACACCATGGGTCTTTTCAGAAAACTGAATACTGAACAGGAACAAAGAATAAAAGACTGGATCAATTTCTTTCAACTGGAAGAGTATCAAAATAAATCACTGTTCTTGTTACCTGCTGGTCAACAAAGACGGGCATTGCTGGCAAGAGCATTAATAAAAAATCCTGCATTGCTGGTATTGGATGAACCCTGCCAGGGATTGGATGATCACCAGACAAAACAATTCCTGCAATTGATCGATGACGTTTGCAGCCGCTCTGCTACCACCTTGATTTTTGTAAGTCATTACGAAGATGAAATACCCGCCTGCATCACCAAAAAACTGGAACTGCAGCAGGGGAAACAGATCAATCTATATATAGAACAAGCGCTAACAGCATAATATCCGTACACCAAAGAAGAACAGAAAACATGAACAAACAATTTGCAGTCATAGAAGGAGATGGAATAGGCCCTGAAGTTACCCGACAATCCGTCCGTGTATTAAATTCTATCGCTGAAACATTCGGCCATGAGTTTAGCTACAAATATGGCTTGATGGGCGCCGTTGCGATTGA
>JANOCH010000055.1:0-6190 GCA_031412015.1 Chitinophagaceae bacterium | reverse complement strand
ATTGTTTAAAATCTATATCCTTGAATTCGATTTTGAATAAACCAATAAAACAAAATGTATGAAAACAATTTTTACACTGGTAGCTTCTTTATTCATGAGTGTCGCAGTTTTTGCTGCGACAAAACCACAAAGCATACTTACCATCAAATCCGTTGACAATGCCGATATACGTGTCATACTCGATGGTAAGCGATTTGATCCCAATGACAATGCCATCATGTTTGGAAGTATGGATGCCGGTCGCCACGACATCAAGATCTTCAGGCAAAAGAAGAACAGCTTTTTTAATATGAATGGAAAACGTTATGAATTAGTATTTAACACGACCATTGATCTTAAAAGAAGAACACATCTGTTTATCACTGTTGAAAAGAATGGTTTTATCAGCAAACAGGAAAACAGGATCAAAAAAGATTGGGACTGGGATGATCATGATCGTGACAATGCTTATAACGGTGGAGATGACAATGATGATCAATGGGGTGACTATGACAGCCACGAAGGGTATGCCAGCGGTATGAACGACAGGGAATTCAAGAATACACTGGAGGCGATTGACAAAGAATGGCTGGAAAGCAACAAGCTTAAATCAGCTTCACAGATAGTAAAATCAAATAGTTTGACCACCGCACAGGTAGAGCAGGTATTGATGTTGTTCAGTTTTGAGAATAATAAGCTGGAGATCGCCAAACAGGCATATATGAATACAGTAGACAAAAGAAATTATAGCCGGTTGTATGATGTGTTTAGTTTTAATAGCAGTAAGACGGAACTGGAAAGGTATATAAGAGGTTGTGAAAGGTAAGCCCCCATCCCCTAAAGGGGTGCTATGAGCAGCAAAAATAAAAAGCATCTTCAAGCAATTTGAAGTTGCTTTTTATTTTATATCGATCCGGGATTTGTTGTTGGATGGGAAATGATCAATTACCTGATAGGAAAAACTATCAAATCAATCATAGAATTTACGACCTGAGTTCCCTTTTAGGGGATTAGGGGTTTAATTACTTCGGCCATTTTTTTACCGATATCAGCCGGGCTGCTTACTACATGGATACCACATTCAGCCATGATCTTCATTTTCGCTGCTGCTGTATCGTCAGCGCCGCCAACGATGGCTCCGGCATGTCCCATCCGGCGACCAGGAGGTGCTGTCTGACCCGCGATAAACCCAACTACCGGTTTTTTATTTCCACCCGCTTTGATCCATTTTGCCGCTTCTGCTTCCATACCGCCGCCGATCTCGCCGATCATTACGATGGCATCCGTTTCGGGATCATTCATAAATAATTCAATCGCTTCTTTGGTAGGGGTGCCGATAATAGGATCACCCCCAATACCGATCGCGGTAGAAATACCTAATCCTGCTTTCGCTACCTGGTCGGCTGCCTCGTAGGTAAGTGTTCCTGATTTGGAAACAATGCCAATACGGCCCTTTTTGAATACAAAGCCTGGCATGATACCTACTTTACATTCATCGGCTGTGATGATGCCAGGACAGTTGGGACCTATTAAACGGGTGTCTTTACCCAATAAATAATTTTTCACTTTGACCATATCCTGGACGGGGATGCCTTCGGTTATACAAACTACCAGTTTGATACCGGCATCCGCTGCTTCCATGATGGCATCAGCGGCAAAAGCCGGAGGAACAAAAATGATACTTACGTCAGCGCCGGTTTTTTTTACACAATCAGCTACCGTATTGAATACAGGCCGCTCCAGATGTGTGCTGCCACCCTTACCCGGCGTAACACCACCCACCAGGTTGGTACCATACTCGATCATCTGCGTAGCATGAAAAGTGCCTTCTGTACCTGTGAAACCCTGCACTAAGATCTTGGAATTTTTATTGACGAGAATACTCATAACTATATTCTTAAAGTTGGGCAAAAGTAAGGGAAATGTGCAAATACGCTAATGTGCAAATGTGCCAATATTTAGTTTTGTTGCAGAATAGGTTACTGTTATTGGCAGATTTGCATATTTGCCAATTGGTAAATTATCTCATCATATCATCCATATTCCTGTTTTCAGGGATTTTGCCGGTTTCCTCCAGCATGCGCATTTCTTTGGCATCGCGTAAAAAGTCGGAAGCGAAGATAAATTCGTTGAGCCGTTGATTTTTACTAAAGATGATCTCCTTGTTGGTGCCTTCCCATTCCTTTTCGCCCTGGTACATGTACAATATATAATTACCGATTTCCATCACACTATTCATATCATGGGTATTGATAACGGTGGTGATATTATATTCCTGCGTGATTTCCTGTATCAGTTTGTCGATCACCAACGAAGTTTGCGGGTCAAGTCCGGAATTAGGCTCGTCGCAAAAAAGGTATTTTGGATTTAATACGATGGCCCTCGCTAAGGCTACCCTTTTTTTCATACCACCACTTACTTCAGAGGGGAATTTTTTATTGGCGTCGACGAGATTGACCCTTGCCAAAACTTCGTTTACCCGTTTTAACTTGACGCCATAAGAATCCTTAGTAAACATGTCGAGTGGGAACATGACATTCTGTTGCACGGTCTGGCTGTCAAACAACGCAGAGCCCTGGAACAACATACCGATCTCTTTCCTGATCTCCGTTTTTTCTTCGCCGTTCATGTTGGTGAAATCTTTGCCGCTATATAATACTTCACCATGGTCCGGAGCAAACAGGCCCACCATGCATTTCATCAGCACCGTTTTGCCGCTCCCGCTTGACCCAATGATCAAATTACACTGACCATCTTTCATAGTAGCGCTTACGTTATTAATAACGACTTTGTCAGCAAAACTTTTCTTTATATTTTTTACTTCTATCACGTGCGAGGTTTAATGACTTGATGACTTATTGTCTTTTTTTGATTCTAGAGTAACAACGCCGATAATACATAATCAGCAAACAAAAGCATGATACAACTTACCACTACTGCTTTTGTACTGGCCTTTCCTATTTCCAAGGCACCACCTTCCACGTAGTAGCCATAAAAAGAAGAAATACTGCAAATGATAAAGGCAAAAGTGTAAGATTTTGCCAATGCAAAAAAAACATTATAAGGAATAAAAGATTCGTGTAATCCTTTGTCAAATGCTTCATTAGGGACAATGCCAGTCAGGCTGCCGGCCAGTCTTCCGCCCCAAATGCCCAGCGCCATCGCGATAGCGATCAGCAATGGTATCATCAGTAAGCCGGCTAATATTTTGGGCATGATCAGGTATGACCTGGTATTGATACCCATGATCTCCAGCGCATCTATCTGCTCACTTACCCGCATATTTCCCAATTCACTGGCGATCTTACTTCCTACTACACCGGCTAATACAATGCAGGTAAGTGTAGGAGCGAATTCCAAAATTACCGTGTCTCTTACTATTTGCGCAATAATGGTATTGGGAAGCAGAGGTGATACAAGCTGGTAGGCTGTTTGCAACGTGGACACGGCGCCGATAAAAACAGATATAATTGTTACGATACCCAAAGAACCAATGCCAATATCATTGCACTGATGCATAAATTCTTTCCAATACATTTTGCCATTTTCGGGCCTGGAAAACATACCTTTTAGCATCAATAAGAAGCGGCCGATATCTTTAATGATACGCATAGGGAAAATTAGGCTGTAAAATACGATGAAATCTGTTTAAAAGTAAAAGGTTTACAGGTTTAAAAAGCAACGAATGCCGATATCCTTTTAAACAAACAAGCCGGTCAACCATCCTACAAGTCTTTACTCACTTTTTTGAAACGCTTCCACCATGGCGACTGACTTACGATTTCTTCGGTGGATGAGTTTTTGTCTTTACTCTGGGCATCTACGACAGCTATCAATGCCATGTTGATGATGCTACTTACCGAACTTCCCAATTGTAATACATGCACCGGTTTTTTTAATCCCAGTAAGATCGGGCCAATCGCATCGGCACCGCCAAGTTCTTTCAACAAATTGTAGGCAACGTTACCAGCCGCCAGGTTGGGAAATATAAGTGTATTGATATCTTTATCTACCAACTCAGAGAATGGATAATTTTCTTTTAGCAATTCTTTGTTGAAAGCTACATTGGCCTGCATTTCACCATCTACGATCAGCGAAGGCATTTTTTTCTTGACCAGCTTTGTTGCCTCAGCCACGAGTCTTGCTTCCGGCGAATTACTGCTTCCAAAATTAGAATAGCTAAGCATGGCTATCCGGGGAATAATATTAAAATGACGGACCTCTTTGGCTGCCAGTAAAGTTATTTCGGCCAGCTCTTCCGCAGTGGGATTAAAATTGACGGTGGTATCGGCCATGAATAAAGGACCTTTCTTGGTCAGCATCATATACATGCCGGCAATTTTATTAACGCCTTCTTCTGTACCGATAATATGCAAAGCAGGCCGGATCGTATCGGGATAATTTTTTGTAAGTCCTGAGATCATCGCATCCGCATCACCACATTCCACCATCATGCAGCCGAAATGATTACGATCCCTCATTATTTTTTTAGCCTCATAGGCATTAAAGCCTTTGCGGTTTCTTTTCTTGAAAAAGATATCAGCATAGGCATTTCTTTTTTCTTCGTTACTGTCGCTGCGTGGATCTAAAATGGGCAGCCCTTCGATATCAATATTATTAGTAAATGCAATGTCTTTGATCTTTGTTTCATCACCCAATAAAATAGGGTAAGCGATTCCTTCATCAAAAGCAACCGCAGCGGCTTTCAGGATCTTTAGGTTGTCGGCTTCCGCGAAAACAATTCGTTTTGGATCACGGCGGGCTTTATTACCGATCGCTCTCATAACCTGGTTATCTAATCCCAGCCGGCTGTTCAGTTCAGTGGTATAAGTTTCCCAATCGGTGATAGGATATTGGGCAACGCCACTTTCCATAGCAGCTCTTGCTACCGCCGGTGATATAGTGGCCAATAATCTTGGATCAACTGGCTTAGGTATGATATAGTTCGGTCCAAAAGAGATCGTTTTTTCATTATACGCCAGGTTCACTATATCAGGTACTGGTGTTTTGGCTAATTCGGCTAATGCCCTGACGGCAGCCATTTTCATGGCTTCATTGATCTGGGTTGCCCTTACATCAAGTGCTCCACGGAAAATATACGGGAAGCCCAATACATTATTCACCTGGTTGGGATAGTCGCTGCGTCCCGTCGCCATGATAATATCTTTTCTCGCGGTCGTTGCATCTTCATAACTTATTTCCGGATCAGGATTAGCCATCGCAAAAACGATCGGGTTCTTTGCCATCGATTTGACCATATCCTGGCTCAGTACATTTCCTTTACTGAGTCCTATAAAAACATCGGCGTCTTTCAACCCCAGCTCCAGCGTTACGGCCTTGCTGGTGCTTATAAATTCTTGTTTTATTTCATCGAGGTCAGTTCTGTCGGCATGGATCAAACCTTTGCTATCATAAACTAAAAAATTTTCTTTCCGTGCTCCTAATGCGATGTAAAGTTTCATGCAGGAGATAGCGGCGGCGCCGGCGCCATTGACAACAAACTTTGCCTTTTCGATTTTTTTCTTTTGAAGTTCCAGGGCATTGATCAGTGCGGCCGCACTGATGATAGCGGTGCCATGCTGGTCATCATGCATTACCGGGATTCCCATGGTTTCTTTCAGCTTCCTTTCAATGTAGAAACATTCAGGCGCCTTAATATCTTCCAGGTTGATACCGCCAAACGTAGGCTCGAGGGATTTGACTATCTGAACAAATTTTTCAGGGTCTTTTTCATCGATCTCAATATCGAATACATCAATGTCCGCGAATATTTTGAAGAGCACACCTTTGCCTTCCATGACGGGTTTACCGGCTTCCGGTCCTATATCGCCAAGACCCAAAACGGCGGTTCCGTTGCTGATGACTCCTACCAGGTTTCCCTTCGCGGTGTATTTATAAACATCTTCTTTGTTGGCTGCTATTTCTTTGCAAGGTTCGGCAACACCGGGAGAATAAGCCAGGGAAAGGTCCCTTTGTGTTTTTGCATCTTTGGTGGGTATTACTTCAATTTTGCCGGGTCTTCCTTTTGAATGATAATCTAAAGCCTGTTGTTTCCGAAGATCGTTTTTCATGAATATTTTTTATTTATAAAGGGATCATGGTCAACATAACTATGATACTTATTAAAATGGGGCTGCAAGGTACAAAATAAAATTTCGTTAGCTTTTTTGCCTGCAGCTAAGTTAAATATTTGAAAACCAGCTATTGGATC
>JANOCH010000054.1:0-14197 GCA_031412015.1 Chitinophagaceae bacterium | reverse complement strand
GTCCATTATTTTAAGTGATGCGGATTCTTTAAGTGCTGCTTTAACTAAAATATCTGGCGAAGAATATACCCGGATGTTAAACGACCTGGCACATCGTGTTATACTTCCCTACCTGGTTATGATGGCGGTATTACTTTTACTGGCCCTATTAATTTATCGCTCCTCCATACCCGAAATTGACACCGATGAAGAAGATGCTATTACCAGTTCAGCCAACAGCAATAAAAAAAATATTTTCCAATTTCCCCATCTTATACTTGGTGCATGTACGCTTTTTTTGTATGTGGGTGTAGAGGTGATTGCCGTGGATACAATTTTTAGTTTTGCTATTACACAAGGCATCACTTTTAGTGCTGCAAAGTATTTCACCAGCTTCACCATTTTGAATATGTTAGTGGGTTATGTTATCGGTATAATTTGTATTCCACGATATATTCAACAGCAACAGGCATTAAAAATATCAGCACTTGCAGGAATTTTTTTTGCTATCATGGCCATTGTCACACAGGGGGCAGTAGCTGTTACTTTCATCGGTTTGCTTGGACTGGCCAACTCTTTAATATGGCCTTCCATTTGGCCGCTTGCATTAAAAGGCTTAGGCCGCTTTACAAAAACTGGATCCTCTTTATTGATAATGGCTATTGGTGGCGGTGCAATTATACCACTTGTGTATGGCAGGTTAGCGCAAAGCTATACTCCACACATGGCATACTGGATTGTGTTGCCCAGCTATATCGCTATTTTGTATTACGCAATTCGTGGGCATAAATTAATCATAAAAAATAAGTAAACATGAAAAAAGGGCGCTTTTGTAGCATGGTAACTTTGCTTTTCATTGCGTTTATAAAACCAGTGATATTATTGAGTAACTTAAGTGTATGGTAAATAAGAAAGCTGCCCAATAGTTAAATAATTCATCAATATTCATTCAAATAATACTAGTATAAAATTTTATCATGAAATGTAATCATACAAAATCAGCCACGTTTTTTTTAATGGCATTTATTATCTCAATAGCATTGCTACCGTCTTGTACAGGCAGTAGTACTTCAGCTTCCCAATTAAGCGAAAAGCTTGAAGTGAAATGGGAATTGATTTCCACTGATGTTGAAAAAGGTGCCACCTCCGCATCCTTTACTTTTATAAACAAAGGCAGTAATGCAATTGATAATAAAAGCTGGATCATGTATTTTAACCAATCTAACATACAACCCGTGAACCTCGCTGATTCTGCAATTGGAAAAGTAGAACACGTTAACGGCGATTTTTTCCGCTTTGTACCTGGAGTTCAATTTAACTTACAACCTGGCGATTCCCTTAAAGTGGTTTATGCCTATGAAAACATTATGATTAAATATGGCGATGCTCCAGCTGGTGTATATGTTGCGAAGGATGAAAAAGGAAAGCAACTGGCAGCATCTGTAAAAAACTTTTCCATTGTTCCTTTTGAAAACAATATAAGATTATTTAACGACAGTATTTTTTTAAGCACCCTACCCACTCCCAAAAATAACTATGTACGCAACCTTGCTGTTGATACCCTTGCTTTTCAGCAACTATGCCCCATCATACCCACGCCAATGAAGTTTACCAAAGGCAATGGCAGCGTTGAAATAACTACTGCTACCCTTATCTGTTTTGAAAAAGGATTGGATAACGAAGCAGATTTGTTGCTGACAACACTTGAAAAACAAACCGGCATTAAGTTACAAAAGCAGGAGGGTATTGATGAAAAAAATGCCAGGACTATTTCATTGAAATTAACAAACATGCCAGCTAATGCTGGTACAGCAGAAGGCTACCTGCTTTCTGTAACTCCTAACAAAGGCATAGCCATTTCGGGCAACGATGCAGCTGGTGTTTTTTATGGGATACAAAGTTTGATGGCACTTTTTCCAACCAATGCTTACGCAAAAAAAGGCTCACCAATAAACATAAGTGCGGGTGAAATTGCAGATGCACCACGCTTTCATTACCGTGGTTTTTTATTAGATGTAGCCAGAAATTTCCAATCAAAAGAAGCGGTATATAAATTGATTGACCTGCTTGCTTTTTATAAAATAAATACCATTGATATACGCTTAACCGAAGATGAAGGGTGGCGGCTTGAAATTAACGGCCTGCCTGAATTGACACAAGTAGGTGCCAAACGTGGACACACCATTGATGATGCTGATTTTTTACAGCCTTCATTTGGCTCAGGGCCTTTTTCAGACAGTAAAGGAAACACAGGTACTGGCTATTATTCCAGAAATGATTTTAAAGAAATACTATCGTATGCGGCAAAAAGGCATATAAAAATTATACCTGAAATTTGTTTTCCCAGCCATACCCGTGCTGCCATCAAATCAATGGAAGCCAGGTACAGGTATTATATGCAAAAGGGCAATAAAAGTGCTGCAGAAGAATACCGCCTCGCAGACCCGGAAGATAAGTCTGTCTATTTATCTGCACAGTCTTTTAAAGATAATATTTCAAATGTCGCTTTACCATCTACCTATAATTTTTACCATGCAGTTATAAAAGATATAGCCGCAATGTACCAGGAAGCCGGGCTTCAGTTAAACATGCTGCATACCGGTGGCGATGAAGTACCTCAAGGTGCATGGGAAAAATCACCAGCCAGTGTTAACCTAATGAAAACATTGCCTGGTATTACCAATGCAAGAAATTTACAGGGTTATTTTTTTAAAAGGATACTTGATTCATTATCAAAGTACAAGCTGCAGATTGGGGGTTGGGAAGAAGTAGTATTGAATAAAGACAGCAAAGGAAAAGCAACCATTAATAATGAATTTGTTGGCAAAAATGTAATACCATATGTATGGGACAATACAGGTGAAAATATTGATCTCGGTTACCGTATTGCCAATGCTGGTTACCCGGTGGTGCTGTGCAATTCTACTAATCTTTATTTTGATTTATCTTATAATACAGACCCTACTGAGCCTGGGCTATATTGGAGCGGTTTTCAGGATGCGAAAGACCCCTTTGTGCTTGCACCTTACGATGCGTTTAAATCAAAAATATACAACGACTATGGCAATATAGTGCCTGTGGATGAATCGGCATTTAATAATTTTGAACGCTTAAAACCCGAAAATAAAAAGAATATTTTAGGGCTGCAGGCGCAACTATGGACCGAAACGGTAAAAGGCCAAAACATGATGGAATATTATGTGCTGCCTAAATTGTTTGCTTTTGCAGAAAAAGCATGGGCTGCCGCACCTGCATGGGAATCAGAAGCCAACCAACAAAAACGAATTCAGCAAATTGAAAGTGGATGGAGCAGCTTTGCAAACCGCATTGGGCAATACGAATTTCCCCGGCTTGATTACATTTTTGGCGGCTACAATTACCGAATTTCTCCACCAGGTGCTATCATTGAAAATGGATTATTAAAAGCAAATATTGCCTTTCCGGGTCTAATCATCCGGTACACAACAGATGGATCGGAGCCTGGCAACAATTCAGCAATTTATACAATGCCGGTAGCAGTAAATGGAACCATTAAATTAAAAGCTTTTTCACAATCTGGTCGGGGTGGAAAAACAATTGAAGTTGATTAAACCATAAATAATTAAAGCACTCAAAATAATATTTCATGCAAAATATAGCAGTTATTGGTTTTGGTTTTATGGGTATCACCCACACCATTAACATACTTAAAAACCCTCAGCTAAATCTGGTTGCGATTGTTGCCCGTAACCCGGATGGCATCTATAAAAAATTGGCTGAGCAAGTTGGAAATTTTTCTACCGGTGCCATTACCCACGGGCAGTTGAACAAAGTAAAGCTCTACGCCAGTTTGGATGAATGTATTAGCAACGAAAAAATAGATGCTTGCATTATTGCTGTACATACTCATCTTCATTTTGAGTTTACGGTAAAAGCTTTGCAGGCGGGTATACATGTATTTCTTGAAAAACCTGCCAGTCTTAATATTGATGAATGCACTCAAATGATAGCACTGGCGAAGCAAAAAAAATTGGTATTGATGGTAGGCCATGTGGTGCGTTTTATGCCACCATACCAAAAACTAAAACAATGGATTGAAAATGAAACTTATGGCGAATTAAAATTTCTTTCGCTTACAAGAGTTTCGGGGCTTCCGTTATGGGGCAACTGGGTTGAAATGCAAAAAGATTTCGGTTCTTCCGGCGGAGCTTTATTCGATTTGGTGATTCATGACATTGATTACGCAGCATGGGTATTAGGCCAGCCTGAAACTATTATCGCCACTTGCCTGCCCGGCAAACTCAGCAATCAGGATTATGTAAAAGCAGTATGGAAATACAAGTCGGGTGTGCAGGTTTCTATTGATGGGGGCAACACTTTTCACTCCAGCTTTCCTTTTCATGCAGCTTTCACTGCAAGGTTTAAAAATGCAACGGTGTCGTACTCCAGTAAAAGCCCTGACAATATTATTGTATCTACAGACGCCGAAACTACTTTGGTTGCTGCTGGCGATGCCAATGAAGGATTTAATAATGAACTGGTTTATTTTATTTCCTGTATCATTCACCAAAAAAAACCAGAGTTATGCACTCCGCAATCGGCACTTACAACAATACAAATTTGTTATCAGCATATTAATGATTAAACATATGAAAAGAAAAAATGAATTGGCTCTTTTTGGCGGCCATAAAACAATTAACAAACATTTTCCCTGGCCAATATACGACGAGGCAGAAGTAAACGCCGTAGCTGAAATTGTAAAAAGCGGCGCATGGGCAAACCCCAACTGCGACGGGCATGTAGCGGAGTTTGAAAAAGACTTTGCGGCTTATTGCGGTAGTAAATATGCTATCGCTTGTGCAAACGGTTCTATATCGCTGCGCCTGGCTTTAATGGCTTGTGGTGTAAGGCCTGGCGATGAAGTAATTGTTCCACCCTATACTTTTATTGCCACTGCATCCATTGTAGTAGAAGCTAATTGTGTTCCCGTGTTTGTGGATATTGAACCAGACACTTATAACCTGGATCCGGCTGCCGTGGAAAAAGCAATTACACCACGAACAAAAGTTATTATACCCGTGCATTTTGGAGGCCTGGCTTGCAATATGGATGCATTGATGGCGATTGGAAAAAAGCACAATATAAAAATTATAGAAGATGCTGCCCATGCACACGGTGGCGAATACAAAGGAAAAAAACTTGGTAGTATCGGAGATGCAGGTAGCTTTAGTTTTCAATCATCCAAAAACCTAAATAGCGGCGAAGGGGGCATGGTAATTACCAACGATGAACATATTGCAAATATGGTTGATTCGCTGCGTAATGTAGGCCGGGTAAAAGATGGGCAGTGGTACGAGCATCATTATCTTGGATGCAATTACCGCATCACACAAATGCAAACCGCTATTTTATCATTGCAATTAAAACGCCTGGAAGAGCAAACCATAAAAAGGGATGCAAACGGACTTTACTTAAACTCATTGCTTGAAAAAGTTGTAGGCATCAGCCCATTAACAAGAGGGCATGGCGAAACACTTCATACTTATCACCTGTATATTTTCAGGTACGATAAAACACATTTTAATAACCTGTGTAAAAAAGATTTTTCCGCCATGCTAGTTGCAGAAGGCGTGCCTTCTTTTATGGGGTATCCCCAACCGTTGTATAAGCAACCCGTGTTTCAGAAAAAGAATTTTATGTGCTATGCTATACCTGAAGAGGTTGATTACACAAAGGTTTGCTGCCCGGTTACAGAAAAAGCCTGTTACCAGGAGGCGGTTTGGATATTACAACATGCTATGCTGGGCGATAAAGAGGATATGGAAAAATTTGCAGCTGCTATTTGTAAAATAAAGGAGATTGTAAGTGCCGATAGTAATGAATTGCACCATGAAGTTAGCGTGGCATAAAGCATAGTGCAGGGGTAGCGAATAGTAGCTTTTTTTTGTTAAATGCGCTGACTTGTATTACAAAATCTGAAGTGTGCGGTCACCGTTGTTAGCGGGGCAATCTGCAACAGATGCTGCCTGTCCGTGCCGACCGTTTGGTTCAAAAAAAATTATTCGATACGTTCTGGCGCACTATGAAAAACAGAAATTGGGGACATCATTTAAAATATAATTATTCAAAATAAATCACTTTTGTCCGACTAAATTATAAGTAAAAAGGGCAGTTCTTAGGAACCACCCATATTAGTTAAGTTTGAGTTACCAAACCGAAACTTTACTAATGTTGGATAAAGATAAAAGTTTTGCCGGACAGCCGGTATTATCACAGATATTAGATTTGATACCCAGTTCTTTGATAAATAAAGCAAGCAGAAAACACCAGTCGAACCGTTATTATAAGAGACTGCCGCTTCGGGCTCATTTGGTAAGTCTGTTGTATGGGGTGTTTAGTTACTGCAATGGTCTGCGGGAACTTTGTGAAGGACTGCTGGCCTGTGAAGGCAAGCTGTCACATTTAGGATTTGATAAAGCCCCGGCCAGGAGTACACTTTCCGATGCAACCACCAACCGGAGTTTCCTGGTTTTTGCCATGATTTATGAAGAACTGCTGAGGCAGTATCACAGTTTTTTCTCGGACAGCCGGTTAAAAAGATTAAGCATCCGGAACTTAAAAGTAATTGACAGCAGCACCATCCAGTTGTTCAGTGAAATACTGCGTGGTGTTGGCCGCAATACAAAAGATGGTTCAAAAAAGAAAGGTGGCATCAAAGTTCATGCTATGATGGATGCCGTCAGTGGTGTTACAGAGTTTGTACGAATGACAGAGGCCAGGGAGCATGACCGCAGGTTTCTGTATCATCTGAAACTTGCAGCCAACAGTTGGCTGGTGTTTGATAAAGCGTATACAGTGTATTATCAGTTTGCCAGGTGGACGAATGATAAAATCTGGTTTGTAACCCGTATGAAGGACAATGCAGATTATCATGTAACCAAAGTACTGGTAGACAAAACCAAAAAGAAAAATGCCACGGGTGTTTTGAAGGAGCAATACATTACCGTGGCGGTAAAGCGAAACGGTGTGGTGATAGATCGGTTAAAATTAAGACGCATCACATTTAAAACTAAAGAAGGCAAGGTATATGTGTTTATCACTAACAATTTTAAGCTTCCTGCATCGCAGATATGCACCATTTATAAAAACAGGTGGATGATTGAGTTACTGTTCAAACAAATAAAGCAAAACTTTCCATTGCGGTATTTTTGGGGCAACAGCACCAATGCCATCAAAATGCAGGTGTATTGTGTGCTGATTGCACAGCTATTGATGGTGGTGATAAGAAAGAAAGCTGCCACAAAGAAGTCGTTTGCCAATATGATTACAGTGATACGGTTGCACCTGATGAGCTATGTGAGTTTACTGGAGTTTATAAAAGACAGCTATAAAGCATGGAGAAAAACACACAATGCCTCCTTTGCTTTTGCTACATAAAAAAAGGGGGTGCTACCCCAATATTGAAACAAAGAATATTTAGCCTGTAACCTTTTACTATAAAGCCTTACAGGAGTTTTAAACCCAATTTTAGTCGGACAACAATGTTTCCGAATATCTCTTTTTCTCCTTTTCTCTGCTGAGCTTGTCGAAGGATACCTCATAGCTTCTTATCTTTGCCCTTTCCATCACTTCAAATAATTCAATACATGAAATTTGGTGTTGTTGTTTTTCCCGGATCCAATTGCGACAGGGATATGCATGATGCACTTAGCGATGACCTGGATCAGGATGTTACCATGCTTTGGCACAAGGACAAGGATCTAAGCCGTTTTAATACAGAGGATTGCATCATACTCCCGGGTGGTTTTTCTTATGGCGATTATCTGCGCTGCGGCGCCATCGCCCGTTTTAGTCCAATGATGCAAAGCGTGATTGAATTTGCGAATGCAGGAGGAAAAGTCTTTGGCGTGTGCAACGGTTTCCAAATACTATGTGAATCTCACCTGTTACCCGGTGCTTTGTTGCGAAATGGTAACCAGCAATTTGTTTGTAAAAACGTATTCATAAAGGCTGATAGTGATGATATTTATAAAATACCGGTTGCTCATGGCGAAGGGCGGTATTACGCAGATGAACAAACACTCAGCGATTTGGAGGCAAACGGGCAGGTCATATTTCGATATTGCGACGAAAATGGAAAGATCAGTGATGAGGCAAATCCTAATGGAGCCATTAACAATATAGCCGGAATCTGTAACGCAGACCGGAACGTATTTGGAATGATGCCACACCCTGAAAGAGCCTGTTCAGAAGCATTAGGGAATACCGATGGCAGGCAAATAATTAAAAACCTGTTAATGGCCGGGCAACTGGTGGGGTAATATTCCCGTCTTCTTTGATATTTAGCAGTCTTTTATCGTTTGGCTGACAGAAAAAGTGAAGGCTTATTTTAATTTTGTACCCTGTATTAATAAACTAGTGATGAATATGAAAAGATTAGTATTTTTTTTAGTGATGGCTATGGGCATTTCGGCAGCTAACGCACAGCTTAATCCTGTTAGCTGGACTTTTACGTCAAAGAAAATTGCCGATAAAACTTACGAAATACATCTTACTGCCAGCATGCAATCGGGCTGGCATTTATATTCGCAGGTGCAGCCAGAGGATGCGATTGCTATTCCTACCGGGTTTAAGATCAATAGTAATCCATTGATGTCACTGGAGGGAAAAATAAAGGAAGTGGGAAAGATGGAAAAATTTCATGATGCTAAATTGGAGGTGTCGGCTAACCAGTATGCGGATAAAGTGGATTTTGTACAGGTGGTGAAATTAAAGGCCAATGTTAAAACAAACCTGACTGGCAGTGTTGAATATCAAACCTGTGATGACAAAAAATGTTTGCCGCCCAAGACCGTTAATTTCAGTATCGCCGTCAAATAAAATATTGAATGACTAATAAAAATATAACGGGTTCTTTTTTTAGAACCCGTTTGTTATTAAACACATCAAGACCAGTAGCAGTACTAATGTCCCGGACTATAAAGCTTGCCGCCACTTTTCTTCTTGTCGTTTTATTCTCCCTGGTTGCTCGTTCACAGGATTCTTCTGTAACAGTATATAATTGGAAGGTAGAAAGCAAGAAAATAGCCGGTGGTAAATATGAATTGACATTTACAACTCCCGCCAGTGGCGATTGGTACATTTATGCGCCTAACCAGGTATTGCTGGATGTAAAGACCACTGAATTGAATTTTTCGGATTCAGCGATAGTACAAGAGGGGGAATTTATTTTCGCGGAAACAAAAATTAAAGAAGAAGCCAGTTCAATTTTTGAAAATACCAAAGTAAAAATATTTTCCGGTGAAGTTGAATGGAAGGCTCTCATTATTGTCAAAGGAACCGTTCCGGCGAAGTTGCAGGGAACATTAATGTACACCTACGGACAAGGGAACGAATTTTATCCTGCGACTGTTTTTCCTTTTCTAGTTTCCCTGGAAGGTGGCATAGAATCAACAACACAGATAAAGGTTCCGTCGATTAATATTAATAAGCCTGAAAATAACTGCGGCGACGACGGTACAAAAAATAAAAGTATTCTTTCAATTTTCCTTTTAGGCCTGTTAGGCGGATTAATTGCATTATTAACTCCCTGTGTCTTTCCGATGATACCGGTTACGGTTACTTTTTTTACCAAGAAGTCGCATGATAAAAGAAAAGGTATATCCAATGCCATACTATATGGCATCTTTATTTTCCTGATATATATATTGATTACCCTTCCTTTTCATATCGCCAACAATGCCATTAGCCCTGAGATATTTAATAATATCTCTACCAATGTTTGGCTCAACCTTCTGTTCTTCGCAGTCTTTGTATTCTTTGCCCTGTCTTTTTTTGGCCTTTTTGAAATTGGTTTGCCGGCCGGCCTTGCCAACAAGATGGATTCAAAATCCGGCCTTGGAAACGTTGGCGGAATTTTCTTTATGGCGGCAACGCTCGCTATCGTTTCTTTTTCCTGCACGGGGCCCATACTGGGTACTTTATTGGTTGGTGTGGCTGAACAGGGAGCCTGGCCTTTAACAGCTGGTGCCGCAGGATTTGGCCTTGCGCTGGGGTTGCCATTTGCACTTTTTGCTATGTTCCCCCAATGGTTACATTCGCTGCCAAAATCCGGCGGTTGGATGACAGATGTAAAAGTGATACTTGGCTTTTTAGAATTAGCCC
This sequence comes from Chitinophagaceae bacterium, assembly GCA_031412015.1. Lineage (GTDB taxonomy): Bacteria > Bacteroidota > Bacteroidia > Chitinophagales > Chitinophagaceae > Terrimonas_B. The sequence continues at coordinate 4,075 of JANOCH010000054.1, read as the reverse complement.
TGGCCATTAAATTTTTATCTAACGCCGACCTTGTGGAGCAATGGGGTTTGTTGAAAAGAGAAATTTTTATAGGTCTATGGATAGTGATTGGTTTGCTGATGGTCTTATACTTACTGGGAAAACTTAAATTTTCTCACAGCTCTCCTGTTAAGAGGTTTTCATTGATACGAATTGGGTTTGTTGTTTTATTCGCTTCCGCAACAATATACTTGATGCCTGGAGTTACGAAAACCAAATGGGCTGATTTAAAGTTAATAAGTGGTTTCCCGCCGCCACGTACCTATAGTATTTACAATTTAGGTAAAACAGTTATGGAGCCCATACACAACGACTACCAGGAAGCTTTGGCCATAGCTAAAAAAGAGAATAAACCTGTATTGATCGATTTTACGGGATGGGCCTGTGTCAACTGCAGACGAATGGAAGAAAAGATATGGCCTGATCCTTTGGTGGATAGTTTAATGCGAACAAAATTTGTCGTAGTTTCTTTGTATGTAGATGAGAGAAATAAGTTACCGTTGATTGAACAGACCGTAGTGACATTGGCAAATGGTACTGAAAAATCAATAATTACGGTGGGGGATAAATGGTCAACTTTTCAAACGGAAAATTTCGGTGCCACTTCACAACCTCAATATGCTATTATTTCGGCCGACCAGGTAGCATTGACGAAAACGAAGTTCTATACCGACAATGCCGATGAGTTCGCCGGGTGGCTGCAATGCGGGCTGGATACGTTTCACAAGAACAAAAAATAATGTAACGTTAGTTCTCTCCACAATGGAGTAATAAAAAAAACGTCTCGTTTTAAGCGAGACGTTTCAATTTGGTGTCATTCTGTACCAGCCTGCTGCCGGGCAAGCAAAGGAAAAATTCTTTTTAGTACGAATTTTTCAGGTGCAGCGGGAGAAACAGAATGACAATATCTTACTCAGAAGTTTTAGCAAAGATAAAAAGATAAAATTCAAACCTCAAAGCCTATAAGGCAATTTGTTTTTGCACCATCAATTTTCTCAGGTTAATTAAGCCGTAACGCATACGCCCTAACGCAGTATTAATGCTGCAATTGGTAGTTGCGGCTATTTCTTTAAAGCTCATGTCGGCATAATGACGGAGAATGATCACTTCTCTTTGATCTTCCGGCAATCTTTCCAGCATTTCGCGAACACGGTGGTGACTTTGCCTTTTAATCATGGTCGTTTCGGCGCTGTCATCCGCGAAATTCAATACTTCAAAAATATCTTTGTCTTCACTGTTGCGGATAGTTGGTGTCCTTTTTACTTTACGGAAATGATCCACGCAAAGATTATGAGCAATACGCATAGCCCAGGGAAGAAATTTTCCTTCTTCGGTGTATCGTCCGCCCCGCATAGTATCGATGATGCGGATAAAAACATCCTGGAAGATATCTTCGGCAAGATACTTGTCCTTTACCAGGAAGAGGATTGATGTGTACAGCTTATCCTTGTGACGGAGCACTAAGGCTTCTAAGGCGTCAAGATTGCCATCTCTGAAAAGATGGATCAATTCATGGTCAGTTTTCTCGTTAAAAACTTTCATAAAACTTCTACAGTTTAGATGGTGGCGAAATGGATAACGGTTAAAAAAATAAAAACAGTAAAATTTGCGACTTGCTAGTAATGTGTAGAAGTATAGACGATAGGCGGGGTAATTTTTTGGTTAATCATTTTATTGGATATTGGACAATAAAAATATAGTTTTTCGTTGATCTCGCAAGCCCCTGTTGACAAAAGATTCAAAAATTTTTGTCAAAAAAATGTTAATCATAATCGCTGAAGTTTGTGTTGGATAAGGATTTACCTTTGAGCGGCAGAAAATGGAAAAAGAAATAATAGGGAAAAAGCCCTTAGTAACAACGACCGTAAATCCCGCAGAAAGTATCCTTATCAAGGGTGCGAGGGTGCATAACCTGAAAAATATCACTGTTGAAATTCCCCGCAATAAGCTGGTGGTGGTAACCGGCGTTTCGGGTTCAGGCAAATCTTCGTTGACAATTGACACTTTATACGCTGAAGGTCAACGTCGATATGCGGAAAGTTTGAGCGCCTATGCCCGCCAGTTTCTCACCCGCATGAATAAGCCGGATGTTGATTACATCAAAGGGCTGTGCCCGGCCATAGCGATCGAACAGAAAGTTATTACACGAACGCCGCGCAGTACAGTGGGTAGTATGACCGAAGTATATGATTACCTGCGACTTCTTTTCGCCAGGATAGGAAAGACTATTTCACCTGTATCAGGCAGAGAGGTCAAGAAAGACGATGTGACAGATGTGGTAAAAGCCATTAAGTCATTAAAAGAAGGAGATAAGGTTTTTATACTCGCACTATTCAAACAGCATAAGAATCGTGATATTAAAGAAGAATTGAATATCCTGGTTCAAAAAGGATTTTCAAGAATGGCGTCTCCTGGTGCCGATAAGGCAGGGACATTGGAGGCATATCGTATCGAAGATTTATTAGAATTAAGTGATAAAGAGCTAAAGAATAAATTCGCGACAACGAATAGTAAACTATCAACCTATATACTTGTTGATCGAATCGTCGTAAAAGAATTTGATGAAGATGATATTCACCGTATTTCTGATTCGGTAGGTACGGCTTTTTACGAAGGAGAAGGTGACGTATATCTTGAGATACAAAGACAAGAAACTGAAGTTGATGAATCGCCTGTGGCTTCAAAGAAAAAGAAGTCTGCTGCGCAGTCATCTTCAGATATCAATCTGGACAGGACTAATCATTCACTACTTCATTTTAACAACCGTTTTGAGCTTGACGAGATACAGTTTGAAGAGCCGGTACCTAATTTATTTTCGTTTAACAATCCATTTGGCGCTTGTCCTACCTGCGAAGGGTTTAGCCAGGTGCTGGGAATAGACAGTGACCTGGTGATACCTGACAGGAGACTGAGTGTATATGAAGGTGCAATTGCTCCCTGGAAGGGAGAAAAATTGGGTTTGTGGAAAGACCGTTTTATTAAAGAAGCAAAGAAATTTAATTTCCCGGTGCACAAACCAATCGCTGATCTTACACAAAAGCAATATGAAACATTGTGGGAGGGTAATGAATACGCTGACGGGATCAATGCCTTTTTTAAAGAGGTGGAGCAGAATCTTTACAAAGTTCAATATCGTGTGTTACTTAGCCGCTACAGGGGCCGAACCAACTGCCCTGAATGTAAAGGGTATCGTTTACGTAAAGAAGCGTTGTTTGTAAAAGTTGGAGGCAAACATATTGGTGAGCTAGGAGAACTGCCGGTCAAAGAGTTGCATGTATGGTTTGACGAGATGGAAAAGAAATTAAGTGATCACGACAAACAAATTGGTAAACGGATTTTACTGGAAATTCATCACCGGTTCAAAACATTATTGGATGTCGGGCTTGGTTACTTAACCCTGAATCGTTTGGCGAATAGTTTAAGCGGTGGTGAGAGTCAGCGCATCCAATTAACCCGCAGTCTCGGCAGCAACCTTACCGATTCTTTATACATCCTGGATGAGCCTTCAATCGGGTTGCATTCGCGGGACACTACTAATCTTATACGTGTATTAAAAGAATTAAGAGACCTGGGCAACACAGTAGTGGTAGTAGAACATGATGAAATGATGATGCGGGAGGCGGATCATATTATTGATATGGGTCCGTTGGCGTCTCATTTGGGTGGTGAAGTGATAGCTGAAGGCAACTATGATGATATTATCTGGAATAGTCAAAGCCTGACCGGAAAATACCTCAATGGAACATTAAAAATTGAACCTCCCAAATCCGTAAGAAAGTGGAACAGGTCGATTAAAGTAGAAGGAGCCCGTCAACATAACCTCAAAAATATTACCGTTGAGTTTCCGCTGAATGTTCTTTGCGTGGTAAGCGGTGTGAGCGGTAGTGGTAAAACCACATTGGTAAAGCAAATTCTTTACCCGGCACTACGAAAAATGAAGGGGGAGTTCGGGGACAGGGTCGGCTTTCACAAAACCATTACGGGAGATACGGACAGTATCGCCCAGGTAGAAATGATAGACCAGAATCCTATTGGAAAATCATCGCGGAGCAACCCG
>JANOCH010000053.1:0-2023 GCA_031412015.1 Chitinophagaceae bacterium | reverse complement strand
GATAGGGTCGATTCACTGGTCATCGTATGGCCGGATAGTAAGAAAGAAGTTGTAAAAAATATTGCGACAGATACCGTGATGGTTCTATACTGGAAAAATGCGGCTGTCAATTCAGCGACCCTTAAGGCGACACCGCCATTTCTTTTTTCGGAAATTACTTCTTCGGCGGGGATGACATACAGGCACCAGGACAATCCTTTTAATGACTATACCCTTCAGCGATTATTGCCGCAAAAGTATTCGCAGTTAGGGCCATTTATTACTACTGGCGATATCAATAACGATGGAGCAACTGATTTTTTCATTGGCGGCGGGTTTAATTTTTCCGGTAAAATTTTCGCGCAGGGTGCGGGGCGAACATTCAGTTCAAAAGACCTTTCCGACAGCATTAAGTTTGAAGAGGACATGGATTGTATTTTATTTGATGCGGATAGGGATGGGGACGCGGATCTGCTGGTTACCGGTGGTGATATGCAATACGAGGAGAATTCAATTCATTATAAGCCCCGGTTGTACGTTAATGATGGCAAGGGTAATTTCAGTTTGCGGGCAAACGCGATTCCTGACTCGGTGAGAACGATCGCCGGGTGTGTAAGCGCAGGTGATTATGATGGCGATGGTGATGCTGACCTGTTCATTGGGGGAAGAGTGTCAAAAAAATACCCGCAGGCTCCCCGTAGTTTTTTATTGCAAAACAACAACGGAGTTTTTACAGAGGTTACGCCGAAAGTTTGCCCGGCATTGCAAAGACCGGGCATGGTTACTTCGGCGGTGTGGACTGATTTCGATAATGATAAACAAAACGATCTAATTATTGCCGGTGAGTGGATGCCGCTGCAATTTTTTAAGAACATAGCTGGGAAATTAGTCGATGTGACTACTTCTACCGGTTTGACACAAATGAGCGGGATGTGGCGAAGTTTGGTTACAACCGATATGGACAATGATGGAGATATTGATTTGGTAGCTGGAAACCTTGGGTTGAATTGCGAATACAAAGTAAGCGAAGCCGAACCAATGCAACTCTACGCCGCCGACCTTGATGGTAACGGAAGTATTGATCCGGTTCTTTTCTATTGCATAAAAGCTGAGGATGGAAAGAGGCATTCTTTTCCTGCTATCAGCAGGAACCGTTTTTCGGACCAGGTACCGGCAATAAAGAAAAAATTCCTGCTGTACAAAGATTATTCCCATGCAGGGGTTGACGAGATTTTCATGGGAAAATCAAAAGCAAATATTTTGCAGCTGCGATGTGACGAAACGAGAACCTGCTATTTTGAAAATGCAGGCAATGGAAAATTTATAAAACATCCGTTACCGGTTGAAGCGCAGTTTGCGCCGGTAAATGCGATCATTTGCGATGACCTGGATAACGATGGCTACAAAGATATTTTACTGGCGGGTAACGAGTACCAGGCGGAAGTAAATACGGGCCGGTATGATGCCTCCTATGGTTGTTTTCTGCGGGGAAGCGGCAACAAAGCCTTTACTTCAGTTGCTGCTGCCGGGAGTGGTTTTATATTAACAGGAGATGTAAAAGACATGGCATTGATCAGTTCATCAAATGGAGATAAAATAATTCTTGCCGCAGTCAATAATGATTCAATGCGGGTGTTCAGGGTAGGAGCCACAAAAAAATAACCCCAGTTGTTTTTCTTCGCTATTCGAGATGTCAAAAAAGAAAAGCTTATGAATTTCAATTGCGACGGATCATTGTTGTTAAAGTGTGTCCCATTTTTATTCAAATGTCATCTCAAAATGGTAGAAAATAAGTGGTATTATAATTGTTCTTTCCCGGTGGTGCTACTTGTGCAACTTGTTTGTATTGCGTGATAAAATGTTTTAGTGTCAGGGAATATATTTTTTTAATAATGTGCTTTATGGATAATGGCATAGCATCATCTGAGATAGTTAGTGACCTGGTCAGGATCCATGATGACAGGGTCGTGGAATACCGGCATCTTCTACATGAACCTGATCTTGCATTGGATATCAGGGCTTTTTTCGAAAGGATCATCGAAGA
>JANOCH010000052.1:0-7245 GCA_031412015.1 Chitinophagaceae bacterium | reverse complement strand
CATTGGATGTGGCGGTAGTTGGATTGGCACAAGCCAGTGATGATGTCATTACACAGGTGATCTTACTGCCGTTTACCAAAGCCGCATTCTGATAGGTAGCAGCGTTAGTGCCGACATTGTTTCCATTCAATTTCCACTGATACGATGGAGTAATGCCACCATTGGTTGGGGTAGCTGTAAAAGTTACATTCGTACCGGCACAAATAGCCCCGGCCGTATTAGCGGCAATACTTACCGATGGAGTAACGGCTGCTGTCAATGTCATCGTGATCTCATTGGATGTGGCGGTAGTTGGATTGGCACAAGCCAGTGATGATGTCATTACACAGGTGATCTTACTGCCGTTTACCAAAGCCGCATTCTGATAGGTAGCAGCGTTAGTGCCGACATTGGTTCCATTTAATTTCCATTGATAGGTTGGCGTGGCGCCACCATTGGTAGGTGTTGCAGTGAAGATTACACTGGTTCCGGCGCAAATCGTATTACCGGGATTGGCGGCAATGATAACTGATGGAACAAAAGTTGAAGTACCAGTAGAAACAGTCACCTGCAAACTTTTTTGACACGGACTGGCGTCCGTAACGGTAACCGTATACGTACCCGCGGCGAGGTTGTTCAAATCTTCTGTTGTTGCATTGTTGGACCATTTAATATTGAAAGGTGCTTTTCCATTGGTGATCGTTAAGTTAACGGAACCGTTATTAGCACCCGGGCAAGAAGCATCAGTATGGGTGGCTGAAAGTGTCATATTACATTCGCCGGACGTAAGGCTGCCCCCTTTAAGAAATACGCCGGAGTCAAGAATTTCATCTGCTACATCTTCAATGGCGAGGATAAGACGATAAGTTTGACCGGGAATAACACGAGCCCTTGCCGTGAGTACAGTCGTGAGACCATCAAATTCGAAATTTGCAAACCTGGTGGCATCTATGGTGGCAGGGTTGCCAGGGCTTATATATTCGTCGAAGTCATTGTCGATATAATACTGCGGATTGTCTAAATGATTTATACTGTTAATCGTAACAGGAGTCGTGCTGTTTGGTAATACAGCCAGGTTTTGTGTGCCGGTAATACCAGGGCCACTGATAAAAAAACCAAACACATCATTGTAATCGCTTCCAACGAATTCCTTATACTCTTCCGAAGCAAAAACGTAGTCAAATTTGATGGAATCTGTAATAGATACGATATCAAATGATACCCACACTGCATCATAGCCGGCCCCATTGGCAATGCCATCCAGCAAACTATAACCCGCAAGCGGGGGGAAGTTCTCTCCTGTTTTTCCGCTTTCACTGTTAGGTCCCTTTGCGTTAAAAACACTACCGGAAGTTAAAACCAACCCGCTTTCCAAACCCAATTTTGCCGCTGAACCGCAGGAAAAACTCCCATACAGGGAAGAAGAGGTAGGCAGATTTGTTTGAATATTTGAAATGGTAATTCCGCTGCCTGCCAGCGACTGTATAATTTGCGCCAGTGGGTTATTTGTTGCATGCACAGAATCTAAAGTGAAATCACATTGGCCCCGGTTGGCATTGACTAACTTATTATAAGGTTTGACGCTTCCCTGAAACGAACGATTGCTTTTTTCGACTTTTATTGCTTTTCTTTTTTCAAGAAATTGTTGTCCCGACTGGGCATAGAGCAAACCTTTATTTATCCCTATTGAAATGAGAAATAATACAAGAACTTTGATAAAGTGTCTTGCTACTGAATATTTTGAAACTAAGATATCCGGAGCAGAACAATAGGTGATCATAACATTAAATTTATGAGGTGAGGCTTTTTCCACAGAGCCGATAACGAGGTTTCTTGTGTAGGATTCAGAAATGAAAAGATGAGGAAGGGCAAAGATCCGGGTACTCAAACTTAGGAATGCCACGACGATCGAACAATAGAACGAAAGTTATACATAACAGCCAGGCATTGCCGATAATAGAACAAAATTTGGGTGAAAAAAAAGTTTTTAGTTTAATTACAGCTTTTACATTTATTTCAGGCAAATTAAAAGTAAAGGAAACAGTAAGAGAAGTTAATCACCCGAAACCGTGATTTTTGGAATACTAGGCATTTTTCCGGGAGCAGAAAAGGCATAACCTGGGTAAATACTCTATTGCAAAAGCGATTTGTAAAATCATCAGTTTTTCCCAAACGCTTTATTGATGGCTTCGGTCCGGTTTTGCACATGCAACTTTTCATAGATATTATGTATATGCTGACGCACCGTGCCATGAACAATCTGCAGACGGTCTGCTATTTCCTTATATAAAAGTCCATCGGCCAGTAATTGCAGTACTTCGTTTTCCCTGTCTGTAAGTATTTCCTTTTTAGTTATTTTTTTTTCATTCAGGAAAATGTTCAGCAGCTTGCGGGCAATATTGCTGCTCATGGGCGAGCCTCCCTGGCTTAGTTCCTTTATACTTTCCAGTATCCGTTGCGGCTTGGTTCTTTTCAGCAAATAACCGGTGGCACCGGCCTGCAATGCCTGCAGTACTTTTTCATCATTTTCATATACAGTAAACATTAAGAACTGTGTACCGGGGCATTTTTCTTTCAGTTGTTTGATACAATCAATGCCGCTCATTCCCGGCAGGTTGATATCCATGATCACAATATCCGGTTCCAACGAAGGAAGTTTTTCAATTGCCAATTCACCATTATCAAAGTTTTCCATCATTAATAACTCATTGTCTGAACTTATCAGCTCAGCCAGGCCTTTTCTTACCTCTGCAAGATCTTCCACTATTGAAACTTTGATAGGCATGCTGCGTTAAAATTAACGGGACTGGTTTCAATTTACAATAGGACGAACGTTATAGGGGAATGGTAAGCACCACTTTTGTTCCGTTTTCATTGGAGAAAATTACTTCGCCGTTTACATCCTTCATCCGGTTCTTAATATTTTGAATTCCATTGCTGAATGCCCTGATAGTGTTCCAGTCAATTCCCTTTCCATCGTCGTGAATAGTAATTTTGATCATACTGCTTAATTCCACGGAAAATTTTACAGAGGAGGCGCCTGAATGTTTTACAATATTATGCAGGCATTCTTTGACTGATAAGAAAATATTGCGGCGTATTTCGCCAGCGATAAAAGTTCCGGGCAGTCCAAGGGGTGTATCGGCTTTACAGGAAATAGTATGATTTGACAGGTACTCAATGGTATAGAACCTGCAATACGCTACCAGGTCGGCCAGTGTATCGTTTTTCTCGTTCAGTGCCCAGACTATTTCTCCCATTTTCTCCGACATTTCATCTGAATAGCCCGTAATTTTTTCCAATTCAGTCTTAATAATATTCTCATCCATTTTTTTATTGGTGATGGATTGACTGATAAATTTTATCCTGGACAAGCCAGCACCCAGGTCATCGTGCATATCGGTAGCAATGCGGGTACGCTCCTTTTCTATTGCCTGTTGTTTTTCAAATTCCTGTTTTTGTTTCATGATCTTATAGCTGAAATACCATTTTAAGAACAGACCTCCTGCTAATGACATAAATGCCAATGCGGCTATTATGAAAAAATTTGTTTGCCAGAAAGCCCTGGCTATTTGAATTTCCAGTGTTTTGGTAAATGGACTGGCCACGCCCCGGGCATCTATTACACGCAGGTTAAAAACATAATTCCCCGGTGGTATTTTACTATAACGGGTATATGGGCCGGCGCCACTTTTTACCCAGGTTTCATCGTATCCTTCTAATTGGTATTCAAAACTGCATTCAGCCGCATGCTGAAAAGTGATGGGCGAGAAGTTAAAAGAAAATGTATTTTCCCTGTGGCTAAGATGTATCTTTTTTGTTTCATCCGGGTTAATGATTGCGGTATAAGCAGTGTCATTAATGTATATGTTTGTCAGCCGGGGCCTGGCAGGATAAACCGGATTAGGTTTTTGCTGGTGATAAAAAGAAACAAGCCCATTGGAACTCCCCGCAATGCATCTGCCATCAGGTGTAATAACAAGGCCTGACAGCGTAAATTCATTGGCCGGCAAACCATCTTCAACAGTGAATGTTCTTGCTTCATTGTTCTTTTTATTAAAATAAGAGAGACCTTTTTTTCCAAATATCCAGAATCTGTCATCTTTTTTAAATACACTACTGATATCCAGAGACGGAATTTTATTATCAAAGACTTTCTTTCTGATCTGAAAATTTTGTTTGTTGATCTGGTAAAGTCCATCAGAAGTAGCGAGATAGATCAGGCTGTCATTTTTCTCGGAATAATAGTGGTTGATCATTGGAGAAAACTGTATTTCTTTTAGTAGTTCATAGCCTTTTCCCTGCAGACCGGGTTTTAAAATGTATAGCGAATCAACAAGACTTTTTACATAGATCAGGCCGGATTCATCCTGGAATAAAGCACCACATCCGGTGTAGGCTCCCGGCTTAAGAAATTTAATAGGGTTAACCATATGTTTTCCATTCTCCTTTGTTAACCGGTAAAGGCCTTTGAAAGTGGAGAACAGGATGGAACCATCCTTCAACCTGGTAATATCTTTTATCCAGATGCTTCCTTGTACTTCATCGCTGAGCAGCTCGTATTTTACCTCCCGTAGTTTGTTGGTATAAAGATTATAAAGGTACAATCCCTTATTGGTGGTACACCAGGCTTCGGTGGGTGAGTCAAAAAGAAGCTTATACATTGACTGGTTAAAAACGGTACCGTTTTCAAAAACGGGCATTCTATATTTTTTTGGTTGCAGATTTTTGTCCAATACCAGGAACCCCGGAATATTATCAAACATGCACCAAATATTTTTATCGGGATCGTATCCAAACCAATGAATATAATTGTTGCCATTCCATGGTTGTACGTCATTCTTGGAAATATGAGTACTAAAGAATTTATTTTCTGTATGCGTATAGCTTGCCCCGTTGCCATAGCTGCCACACCAGAAATTTCCGGTCTTATCAAAGTAAAGTGAAACAATATTATCACTGCAAATACTGAAAGGGTTCAAGTTATCGTTTCTGTAATTTTCAATGAAGCGGCTTGTTTTTATATCAAAAACGTAGATTCCTGCGGGGCCGGTTCCTACCCATAATTGTTCTTTTGAGGAAAGGGCGGCATATCTTAATTCTTTCACATCCTGGTTTTGCCATTGACTGAAGAGGCTGTATTTATTAAGTATAGGATTTAATTTGACCAGCCCTCTGTTGGTAGAAAGCCAGACCGTCGTATCGTTTTGTTGAAGAATATGCATCACCTCCAGCACGGGAGTATTAAGGGGGCCGTCTTTGCCATCAAAATATATTTGTTGTGAAATTAACCTGGCATTCCTGTAAACCTGGTGTATCGTTCCTTTGTCGTAGGCTGACCAGATGTGAACAGTTTCTCCTGATCCTTTATACAATTGTGCATGCGTAGCATTGATGTTTGCAATAAACGAGGTTTTACCCGTGTTAACATTTAAACACCTGACCGAGCTGGTTTTGGTCTCCAAAAACCATAATTCGTCAGCAGAAATAAAACCGAGGGCAACACAGTATGTATTTTCTTTCGTTCCATCAGACCGGTCAACCCCGAAATGGGTGAATGAATTGGTGGCCCGGTTATACCTATCGATTCCACTTTGGCTGCCTATCCATATTCGCTGAGCGGAATCTTCCACGATGCTGTTAATAAAATATCCCGATATCGATCCGGCAACTTTTTCATCCGGCAGAAAGTGAATTGTCCTTGTACCATCATATAAACTGAGCCCGTTGTGTGTGCCAATCCACATATATCCACGGCTATCCTGTAAAAAATGGTAGACAATATTATAAACTAACCCATTTTGTACATTTAGATGCTTGAAATTGTAAGCAGGGTGGGAAGATTGGGATCTTAGATCAATACCGGTAAAAAGGATAATGATTAATATTGTCAGAAAAATATGACCTGACCGGGAGATCATTGCTGGTGGTTTCTTCTATAAATATAAGCAATTGGAGTAAAGGGGGCAGGAGATGATACCGCATTGGCGAAATGATCAGCCAATGGCATTGTTTGTCATGTTAATTTGATTTTAATCGAATGTTCATATTAACCTGGCATCTTTATAACGGTTGGAGTTAAAAAAAATCCCGCCACTAAGCGGGATTAATGTGTCGGTGAAAAACTTTTTATTGAAAAACCTGGCTTTTAATTTTATCCTTCATCATTGTTCTTATTGCATCCGCAATCGCAAGGGAATCATATCCACACTCACGATGCAATTCTTTAGGCGTACCATGCTCCACGATCGTATCAGGTATACCGAGAATACGAATATCATTTTTATGGCCATGCTCTGCCATGAATTCTAATACCGCACTGCCAAAACCGCCTTCAATACATCCGTCTTCTACGGTAATTATTTTTTCATACTTGCTTAAAGCATCATGCAGCAGTTCTTCATCCAATGGTTTGGCAAAACGCATATCATAATGACCGGGGTTTAATCCATCATTCTTTAATTCACGGATCGCGGCTGCGGCGAAATTTCCCGGATGACCCAATGAGAGGATGGCAATATCTTTTCCGTCTTTTAATTTCCTTCCTTTACCGATCCCAATTTCTTTCATTTCCGTTTTCCAATCCGGCATTACTCCCTCACCTCTCGGGTAACGGATTACAAAGGGAAGATTGGTAGATTCAAGTTGCGCCGTGTACATCAGGTTGCGCAGTTCACTTTCATTCATGGGAGCACTGATAACCATGTTAGGGACACAACGCATATACGCGATATCATAAGCTCCATGATGGGTTGGCCCGTCATCGCCTACCAGGCCGGCCCTGTCGAGGCAAAATATCACGGGCAATTTTTGAATGGCTACGTCATGCACTACCTGGTCATAGGCCCTTTGCATGAACGAAGAATAGATATTGCAAAACACTTTCATGCCCTGGGTGGCCATACCGGCACTGACGGTTACGGCATGTTGTTCGGCAATGCCTACATCAAAAGCACGGTCGGGCATTTTCTCCATCATGTATTTCAGCGAGCAGCCGGAAGGCATGGCAGGAGTGATACCAAATATTTTTTCATTTTGTTCCGCTAATTCAATAATAGTGTGTCCAAATACATCCTGGTATTTGGGTGGTTGTGGCAGATCAAATTTTTTCTTTTGTATCTCCCCGGTTATTTTATCAAACAAGCCGGGTGCATGCCATTTGGTTTGGTCTTTCTCCGCCAAAGCATATCCCTTTCCTTTAACAGTAACGATATGTAAAATTTTTGGCCCCGGGATTTCGCGAAGGTCCTTGAGCGTGTCGACCAG
>JANOCH010000051.1:0-3709 GCA_031412015.1 Chitinophagaceae bacterium | reverse complement strand
CAATAAACCGCAATAAGAAAAGTTTTGTCGCCGATTTAAAAGACCAGGTTGATCAGGAAAAAGTGAAGGGGATTTTGGCAAATGCCGATGTGATGATCAATAATTTTCGTCCCGGTGTAATGGAGAAACTTGGGTTTGGTTATGAAGAAGTAAAAAAAATTAATCCGGCAATTATCTATGCTGAAATTTCAGGTTATGGCCATGAGGGCCCGTGGCGTAATCGTCCCGGACAGGATTTGCTTCTCCAGTCAGTAGCCGGCCTCACATATCTCTCAGGTAACCGGGATGAAAGTCCAACACCAATGGGTGTTGCCGTGGCAGATATCTATGCGGGTACTCACCTCGTACAGGGTATATTAGCAGCGCTCTATCAAAGGAATTATTCCGGGCTAGGAATAAAAATTAGTGTCAGCCTCCTTGAAAGCCTCCTTGATTTTGAGTTTGAAGTGCTGACGAGCTTCTATAATGATGGTCACGAATTGCCATTGCGCAGCCTGGTTAACAATGCACATGCATTTGTAGCTGCACCCTACGGAATTTATGAAACATCCGATGGTTTTATTGCTCTTGCCATGAGCTCAATTAAAGTGCTTGGTCAATTGTTGGGATGTGATCGGCTTACCTATTATGACGACGCATCACAATGGTTTGCCAAAAGAGATGAAATAAAATTGATTTTGTCTGATCACCTAATCACTAACACTTCACGCTTCTGGCTTGATCAATTAGAACCCGCAGATATATGGTGTGCCGAAGTATTAGATTATGATGGATTGGTTAAAAAAGATGGTTATAAGAGTTTGGAGATGGAGCAGGTTGTCAAGACTTCAGGTGGAATAGAAATCAGGACGACCCGATGTCCAATTAGAATTGATGGTGAATTGATATTGTCTGGAATTGGTGCGCCATCATTGGGAGAACATAATCATTCACTTGAAAAAAAATTTTGGATTAATTAATATAACAAATTATGGCACGACGCATTATTGACACTCATGTTCATATCTGGGATCTTGAAAATATCAGGTATCCCTGGCTGGATGGAGACCAGACTATATTAAACAGATCTTACACTATTCAGGAGCTTGAGCCTGCAAGACTGGAAGCAGGCATTACCGGAGGTGTGTTTGTCCAGGCAGCAGACAGTTATGAAGACGCGGATTATATGCTTGCTATGTGCGAGACTACGCCGTGGATGAAAGGTGCCGTGTGTTGGATGCCATTAACGGATCCAATTGAAATGGAATCGATATTAATGGAGAAATATCTCAAAAATTCCTATTTCAAAGGAGTCCGCCATCTAATTCATTTTGATCCTGATCCCAAATGGATGTTGCAGGATACGGTTATAGAAAGCTTGCGGATACTAGCGAAAAAAAATATACCCTACGATATAGTTGGAATACTTCCTGAACATATTGAAACCTTGCTCAGGGTGGCGGAGAAAGTCCCCGAGCTTCCAATGGTATTTGATCATCTCAATCAACCACCGATTTCCACTAATGAGCGGTTTGGCAGGTGGGGGGAACTAATGTTGGAAGCCGCCAGTCATCACAATTTCTGGATTAAAATATCGGGACTGGGCACGGTTACTAAAAAAACAGAAGGACAATGGGATGCAAGCACACTCAGACCTTATGTTGAGTTTTGTTTAAATCATTTTGGAGAAGATCGCGCATTCTGTGGTGGAGACTGGCCCGTGAGTTTATTAGCTGCCGGATATGCGCATACCTGGCGCACCTACATTGCCTTGCTGGAAGAATTATTAAATCCGGAAGCACAGGAAAAAGTGTTCTGCGAAAACGCTGAAAGGTTTTATCATCTATAGATCTATCAAAAATTACTCGCATGAGTGTTATTACAGGAGTTGTCTTACATGCTATCGGTGCATCGGCTGCATCTGTTTGCTATACGCCGCAGAAAAGAACGATCGGCTGGTCATGGCAAACATATTGGTTGGCGCAGGCAAGTATATGCTGGCTGATCCTGCCTTTGATAGTAGCCTGGATAACCATACCACAACTAAGCCAGGTGTTGAAAGAAGCGCCTGCTGACGCCATGCTAAAGACTTTTTTATTGGGAGCGCTTTATGGTGTTGGCGGGACGGCTTTTGGTATTGCCATCCGGTATATAGGCTTTTCATTGACTTATGCTATTGCTGTCGGTATCTCATGCGTATTGGGTACGTTATTGCCTCCTCTCTTTCATGGACAACTGGCAATGATCATGGATAGAACGGGATCTGGTTGGTTAACGGTTGGAATTATTTGCGGGATTCTTGGAATTGCATTGTGTGGGGCAGCAGGCAGAAGCAAGGAGATTGATCTTTCAAAACAAGAGGGAAAGAAGATGACTTTTTCTTTGTCCAAAGGCTTACCCATCTGCATTTTGGCCGGAGTACTCTCCGCAGTCTATGGATTTTCCCTCGACCAGGGGCAACCCATTGCTGATATGGCTCTCAAATACGGCGCAGGAAACATGCAGGGAAATGTTATTTATATTTTCGCAAACTCAGGAGCTTTTCTGACTACTTCCATTTATTGTGTTTACCTCCACCTGAAAAATAAAACTTTTAAGGAATACAGAGTTTTGGCAGGAAAGAACGGTGTTTATGCAATGCCCCTCAATTTTATTATGGCAATCATTACGGGCATTCTGTGGTATGGCCAGTTCTTCTTTTATGGACTGGGGCATGTCCGTATGGGGGAGTTCAAATTTTCGAGTTGGGCGATTCATATGATCATGCTGGTTTTATTCAGTTCAATGGCAGGCCTGGTCATGAAAGAATGGTCTTCCTGCCGGCCCGTTACAAGATTTGTTCTACTTGTTGCACTGCTGACGCTTATCGCTGCTGTGTTAATGCTATCGTATGGAAATTATCTTGGGGATACAGCAAAATAAATGGATTACAGATGAAATTCTACGTTGACTTGCCGCGGAAAATATTTCCAATTGTAACAGTTGGTGCTGGCAGTATCATGCATGATGCGCATCTTCCGGCTTATCGTATCGCATCATTTCCTGTTGCCGGAATTTATGATGCTAATATCGACAAAGCAAAAGTGCTGGCTCACAAATTTGAGGTTCCGGTGGTTTTTGAAAGCTTCGATGAAATGATCCTGCAGGCGCCGGAGGATGCTGTGTATGACATTGCACTGCCTGCCTCAGAAATTATTTCTGTCATAAAAAAAATACCAAAAGGGAAATCGGTTTTAATTCAAAAGCCGATGGGCAACAACCTTAAAGAGGCTCAGGAAATTTTGCAGGTATCGAGGGAACGAAAATTTAACGCTGGTATAAATTTTCAGCTGCGTTACGCTCCTTTCATTATGGAGGCACGTCGAATTATAAATGAAGGACTAATTGGAGATATATGTGATATTGAAATTAACATGAATATCCAAACACCGTGGGATTGGTGGGACTTTATCGTAAAAAGTGAGCGTATTGAAATTCTATACCATAGCATACATTACATCGACCTCGTCAGGTCTTTTTTAGGGAACCCTAATGGAATCCTTGCCAAAACAGTGTGTCATCCTAATATGGCGGCTCTTGCGCCTGTCCGGAGTAGTATAATAATGGACTATGGTAACTGGATACGTGCGACTATTCTCACTAATCATTGCCATGATTTTAATTCCAAGTATCAGCATTCCTATGTGAAGTTTGAAGGCACGAAAGGAGCGATACGAATAAACATAGGCCT
>JANOCH010000050.1:0-2729 GCA_031412015.1 Chitinophagaceae bacterium | reverse complement strand
CGACGGGAAGTTTTAAGCTGAAGAATGTCCCCATCGGTAGACAAACCCTGCGGATATCGCTTATTGGATATGAAGAAGCGGTGATCCGTAACGTAGAAGTAACCTCATCCAAAGAAGTGGTGCTGGAAATAAGAATGAAAGAAAGGATCAGGAAACTGGAAGAAGTAGTGGTAAGAGCAGGCAGGCAGAAGAACAGGGCGTTGAACGAAGCCGCACTGGTAAGTGCCCGGCAGTTTAGCGTAGATGAAGCAGTACGGTACGCAGGAACAAGAAATGATCCCAGCCGTATGGCACAGAATTATGCAGGCGTTAGCGGAACGAACGACGGAAGAAACGACATTATCATTCGTGGCAATTCTCCGGCCGGTGTGCTCTGGCGGATGGAAGGAATTGATATTCCGAATCCAAATCATTATAGCACGCTGGGTTCTACCGGTGGGCCGGTCACGATCTTAAACACAAATACGCTAAAGAATTCTGATTTCATCACCAGTGCCTTTCCGGCGCAGTATGGTAATGCCGTGGCCGGTGTATTTGATCTGCGGATGCGCAATGGAAATAATGAAAAATATGAATTTCTGGGGCAAATGGGTTTCAATGGATTCGAGTTTGGCGCCGAAGGCCCCTTGAATACGGGGAGCAAAGCCTCTTTCCTTGTTAATTACCGGTATTCATTGGTAGCAGTGGTGCAGAAAGCAGGATTGAATGTAGGCACGGGTTCCGCTACGCCCTATTACCAGGATCTCAATTTTAAAGTGAATATACCCACTACTAAAGCAGGCACCTTCAGTTTATTTGGGTTGGGTGGTGAAAGCGATATAAAATTCGATGCGATCGATGAAGATAATTTGTACTCCACCAATGACGGTAGTTTGCGGGAAAGAAATTTCAAGTCGTTAACAGGTGTAGCGGGTCTTACACATACTTATTTTTTTGATCCGAATACTTCCGGAAGGATCATGCTGGCGGTCTCAGGATTCGACTCAAAATACCGCGAAGATTTTTACAACAGCACCAAACCCGATAAAACGGCATTTTATAAAAAAAATACCCAGGTAAAATATTCAGCGGGTTACACTTTCAATAAGAAATTTAATTCAAAGAACCAGTTGACGGCAGGTGTGGTAGCTGATTTCAATAAGCTGCAACTAAGAAACGATTATATACCGGACGGCGATTCCACGCTTATTACTTTCTTCGATACAAAGAAGAATGCGGTGCTGGTAAAATCCTTTGTGAATTTCGGCCACCGGTTTTCTGATAAATTATCTACTAATCTGGGAATATACAGCCAACTTTTTACGCTCAATAATTCGCAGAGCATCGAACCAAGATGGAATATCAAATACCAGCTGAGACCCAACCAATCATTTTCGTTTGGAGCCGGTTTGCATAGCCAGGCACAACCCCTGGAAGTTTATTTTTACGAAACAAAAAACACCAACGGACCAATTGAGCTGACAAATAAAGAACTTGATTTTGTGAAGAGTGCTCATGGCGTGCTGGGCTATGATATTAATTTTTCACGCCACCTCCGGCTTAAAGCAGAAATATATGGTCAGCATATCTATAACGCGGCGGTGGAAAAAACACCTTCTTCTTTCAGTATGCTGAATGCAGGCGCCGATTTTTATTTTCCTGATAAAACAAACCTGGTGAATGATGGCAAAGGCTACAATTATGGAGTAGAACTGACGGTTGAACGTTTTTTGGATAAGGGATTCTATTACCTGGTCACCGGTTCATTGTTCCAGTCAAAATATAAAGGCAGCGATAATGTCTGGCGTAATACCGCTTTCAACAATCACTACGCGGTAAATTTATTAGGGGGAAAGGAATTCCGGTTGAATAAAAAATCATCCTTCGGTATTGATACCAAAATAGCCTGGGCCGGAGGTCAGCGATATACAGCCTTCGATAATGCCGCTTCAGGTGCCGCAGGTTATGTAATATTTAAAGAGGATGAGGCATACCGGCTACAAAACGGTTATTACCTGCGCTGGGATCTGAAATTTTCCTACACCCGGAATGGCCAGCGGGCCACGCAGAAATGGTACGTCGATCTCCAAAACCTGACCAACCGGGATAATATCTATATCCGGACATTAAATCCAAAAGACGGAACCACGGGCCAGATTAACCAGATCGGTTTCTTTCCCAATATCAATTATATGATCACCTTTTGATTTTGTTACCTTTATATTTCTATGCGGCGGGCAAATTGTAAAATAGGATTCGATGACCGGCTGGTAATGCTATTTGCGATACCTGTTTTAAGTTTTATTATCCCCTTTGTATTCATGGGCTGCCGGTTCGACCGGGAGCCTTTTTTTAGCTGGGATAAATATGTAACCACCTTAACCATTACTACGTTGCTTTGGATCGGCGACAGGTATATCATGATATGGTGTCGCCGCAAGTATCCTTTATTCCAGGATGTACAAAGACGGCTGATCGTTCAGTCAGTCATCATGTTTCTCTATACCGTAATTGGAAATAATTTGCTGGGCTACGTCATGGATGATTTAGTATTCCACGCCAAGGACTTAAGTCATTTCAGAAATGAGATATTGATCGGCTCTAATTCCGCAGCGATATTTTGCACCATCATGATCATCGCTATTTATGAAAGTGTTTACTTCATGAGTGAGCTCAGAGCGTCAGTGGAAGAAAAAGAGATGCTGAAAAGAGAAAGCCTGAAGGCTGAATTGAATGCGTTGAAAACACAG
>JANOCH010000049.1:0-1909 GCA_031412015.1 Chitinophagaceae bacterium | reverse complement strand
AATGTTGGAACAACCCCCAATGGCAAAAGACGCTGGGCATAATTAAGCCGTTCCAAAACTCTGGTACGGGCCCAGTAAATGTCCACTGCATCTTCAAAAATTATAAACACAAAACTCATCCCGAACATTGAATTGGCACGGATGTTTTTTATTTTCGGGATACCCTGCAGATTGCTCACCAAGGGGTAAGTAACCTGGTCTTCCATGATCTGCGGGCTTCTGCCCATCCATTCCGTAAATATGATAACCTGATTTTCAGACAGGTCAGGGATGGCATCCACCTTTGTGTTGTTTACCGAATAAATACCATAGGCAGTTACTGCTACTGCTATCAGCAGAACAACCATGCGGTTCTTTAAAGCCCATTTAATGGCATTGCTGATCATACTATTAACTTAAGCTGGAAGCGATCAATTTGGTTAGATAAATTTTGTTTGAAATATGCTTTATGGCACTACAGGTAACAACTTCTCCTATAGTTGGCATTTGCAAATTCTTATTTTGATTTTGATTATCCATTACGTTTAAAAAGTTTTAAAGATTTTGCCGCCTGTATTATGATAACAGAAGAAACAGCCGCAGAAACAATGATTATCCATTCGTTCAATGTCATAGGTATTACATTTAATGCCTGGCGCACATAAGGTATTTGAATGACGCCTATTAAAATGGCAATGCTTCCTGTCACTGAATACCAGACATACTTATTTTTAATAACCTCGTTATTGAAGAATGGTCCGCTACTCATATTAAATACATGAAAAAGCTGGCAAAATATAAGGGTAAAAAACAGGACGTTATTACACATGGCTGTATCCCAGGGCTCTCCGTTATGGTATGCATAGTGATTGAAAACCACTGCACCTGTGCTTGCTAATCCAATAACTATTGCATAAAAGAAAATAAGTTTCCACCGGTTTTTATTAATAATAGGTTCGGATGACTTTCGGGGAGGCAGCTTCATAATATCAGCACCCCCTTTGATAACCCCTAAAGCCAGCGCAGGCAACAGATCGGTAATAAGATTTATAAAAAGTATTTGTAAGGGTAATAATTGGAAGTGCAAATTCAGAATAGCTACAACAGCTATTACCAGCAATTCGCTAAGATTACAAGAAAGAAGAAAGGTTACAAATTTTTTAATATTCTCAAAAATAATACGCCCCTGTTTGATAGCTACCACAATAGCGGAAAAGGAGTCATCTTTCAATACCATATCTGAAACTTCCTGGGCTACTTGAGTCCCCCGAAGACCCATTGCAATACCAATATCAGATTTCTTAATGGCCGGTGCGTCATTTACACCATCACCCGTCATACCCACCACATACCCTTTTTCCTGGAAAACTTTTACCAGGTCAAGCTTATGCTTTGGATTTACCCGGGCAAAAACCGAAGTATTGATCCAGTGTTGTTTTTCCTTTTCGCTCAATGCTTCATATTCCTTCATATCCTTTCCAATCACAGGTACTTCCTCTTCTTTTGATATGCCCAATTGGGTTCCTATATAATGTGCAGTGGAAGGATGATCACCGGTGATCATAACCACTTTAATCCCCGCTGTTTTACAATCATTGATGGCGGCTTGAACTTCAGGTCTTGGCGGATCAATCATACCAACCAATCCAAGAAAAGCCAGGTCATCTGTTAATGAGGAAGGTATAGTATCAGCCTTTCGATATGCCATGGCAATCATGCGATGACCGGATGCGGAAAATTTTTCTGCTTTGGACAACCATTGTTCTCTTTTTGTTTTGTCCATCGGCACCTCGCTATCTTCATAAATCTGTGTACACTTCAGCAATAACTCTTCAGGGGCGCCTTTTGCAAAAACATAATACTTACCATCATGTTCATGCAACGTGGACATGATTTTTGTTTCGCTGGATAAGGGCTCTTCATTTTTCTT
>JANOCH010000048.1:0-2424 GCA_031412015.1 Chitinophagaceae bacterium | reverse complement strand
AAGCCCCATATCCAACTTTGTTTTTCTGCGGGATAAATGTCTTCACCAATATATCCTGTAAACAGCATGAAAACAGAAGCAGCAATAAGTTTCCATAGCAACCCGATTTTACCACCAGCTTTTTTTGTTATAAGATAAAATTCCACACACATAAGCGGCACAGTCAATAGCCAATCCACATAGCGGAAGAAAGTCGGAGACTCATTAGTGGCAAGATTATAATCCCGCATGTAGTAATAATGCACGGCGGCAATAAAGGTGATCAGGCCAGACACCAGCACTGACGTTCGCCACTTTTTTTCCGTATTCCACATTTCAAAGAAAAAAAACAGAGAGGCGGCCAACATGGCCATACAACCTACAAAAAATGTAAAAGCAACGTAATTGTCGTTGGAAATAAGTTTAATCTCCAGCAATGTTAGATTCATAATATATATTTTTTGAGTAAAAAAAAACATTAGCAAATGTTATATCTATTTAATTTTAGTGTTGTTTATCATATTTCAACAACGGTTAACATAAAATGGAATTAAAAAGTTTACGACTTTTCAAAATATTTGAAAGTTTGAACAGTATAAAATGATACATATCATGATCAGGGGTTTGTTTAATATATACTTCTAAAAATGGAATCTGATGTAAACAAAACGCAATTGCATATATCGGCTAAACTATTCCCTCAGCCGTTAGTTGATTCGAAGAATAGCTTTTTGTTTATTGATAAGGATAATTTCTGTGAAAAAGAATAGACAAAGTATCTTATTTATTAAATGGTATCCACATCATTAACCAACCGGCATGGCAGGTAGTTGCAGTCCCTGAAAATAATTTGAATAATTATTAAACACAAAATCTCAATCGATGAAGGAATTAAAACAATTCGTTATTATCGCCCCAGCGGTATTATTTTCGGCCTCCGCTTATTGGCAGCAAACCGATATTGTTGACATCGCTGGGGGTTCTGATGCACATACAACCTTGTTGCTGGTGTAAAAGCTGCCGGACTTGTTGAAACATTAAAGAGCTCCAGGCTATTTACTGTATTTGCTCCGGTAAATGAAGCATTTGGAAAATCACCAGCCGGTACACGTGACTTCCTGCTTATGCCTGAAAACAAAACACTGGCAAACTTTATTACCTTTCATGTGGTAGCCGGGAGTCTGGATTGATGAAAGAAAGCTCCAATGCAAGTGGGGCTTTCTTTATTTTATCAAATTGTTGTAAATCGCCTGATTTTCAACGGCATGTTACATTTACTAGTTATCCTTTCTCGAGGAATATAAAATCCGGCTGCCTGTTGACAATAAAAAGCAATAATTCTTTTCCGGACAGATTTTCATTATCACATTCAATTGAATAATTGGTTATCGAGTAACTTTTAGACCGGAAATGTATTACAGTATACTCAATAGTTGGGGCCTCATCAACTTGGTTGGGGTCGCAATAGCGTTAGAAGATTAATTTAGCCTCGAATCTCTATTCAATTTCCTGCAGGACTGGTGAAACTTTAACCTGGATCCTATTCTGTGATAGCATTCTTTTTTTCCATACATGCTTCACATACAAAATATCGGGTGCTTTTAATACCGGGTGATCCATTTTAGCCATACTGTAGTTTTCATTAGAAAACAAAAAAATTGCCGGGTTAGCCATCAATGGTTTGGGAACTATTTTTGATACAAACCCAACTCCCCGCTTCCATTCACTTCCGTCAAAACGTTTTATAAATATCTCAGAATCGCTTTTCAAAATTAACAAGCCATGGCCACATTGTACCTAAAAGTCAAGAATATTTACCAGCCCTTATCCCTAATAATCGATCAATGTGCCGGGTGGCATATAAATTGCCAAAATCAATGGGTCCACGTCAAATTGAACATGGCCAGGTATTCACAGCGAGTCGATAAAAATAATCTATCCCTCATTGAATAATTTTTTGATAGGTTTATGTCCGGGTTTTGCATAACTAAAACGAACAAGAGGTTTGGTAGTGTAATAGCCATCGATCCCGTTACTGCAGACTGTTCCAGCCTTGTGAAGGTCAATAAAACCATCTGGTGATAAAAGATCATCTTCCATTTGAATTGAATGGATTTTTCCAACTACAAGATAGGTATCGTTTGAGTGTATTGGCAATATCTCCTTTAGTGTTACGGCATACCTGACCAGACTTTCCTTTACAAAAGGAGCCGGAAAGTTCCCGACAAATTGCTCGGTTAAACCCACTTCTTCAAATTCACTGACCCCTTCAGGATATTTAGCACTTGTCTGGTGCGCCTTCTCCAGGAAAGAAGGATGAATATGATTAATCGTATAAACCCCTGTTAACTCAATATTAGCCATAGTATGTGGCGCGGCTTTGCGGGGTCGGTTGATATACCCGATAAGTGGCGGGTCTGATCCGATATGAACAATACTGCTAAA
>JANOCH010000047.1:0-3094 GCA_031412015.1 Chitinophagaceae bacterium | reverse complement strand
AACGAAAAGTGAATGTCTCCTTTACCAATTCATTTTCCATACTACCGGATTATAAAGTAAAGTTGTCGATCAAACGAAACGAACCGCAAGCGTTGGATAAATGTGAAATATGTTTTTGGGGACAGGATATAACCAAGGATGTACTGGATGGACTAAAGGAAGAACTGGATACCGCAAAATCCGCCCTTGAAAGAAGTTATGGTCTCGTTGATCTTCGTCCCCAGTTTCAGAAAGTATGGGACCAATTGACCAGGGCCTATAATATTTATGACATGGGATGGCTACAGGTCAATCCCCAGCGAATCCGTATTAATAACTTATATGCTAAAGATGATTCCCTTTATGTTTACCTGGGGTTATCAGCACGTCCTGTGATCAGTTTTGAAAAACCGGTGGAATACAGGACGATCTTACCTGCCATTGGCACCGCCAGCCGGCAACAAGGATTCTCCATTTTCCTGGATGCTATGCTGAATTATGATTCACTCAGTAATATACTGAACAGGCATATCGCCAATAAGGAATTTGATTTTACTAAAGGCCCCGTCAACAAGAAATTCATTATCCAGGATTGCAAATTATATGGAACAGGTAATGAAAAGCTGATCATCAGGGTAAATTTCACCGGCACCGATAATGGTACTTTTTACCTGACAGGCAAACCCGTTTACACCAAAGAGAATCATATACTGGAGATAAAGAATATTGATTTCGATATAAAATCAAAAGATGCTTTGTTAAAAACATCTGAATGGTTGTTCAGCCGGAAGATCATCAATGAGATAAGCAAGAATACCCGTTTTGATCTTAACAGCTATATAGACAGTGCCAAAGTCACCATTAATCACCAGCTAAACCGGGAGTTGATAAAAGGCATTCGTAGCTATGGCCAGATCAACGATATCCAATTGATCGGTGTTTATCCATTGGGGCAATCACTGGTTATACGGAGTAATTGCAGTGGTGATCTTTCTGTAAAAATGGAATCTATTGATTTCAGTCTGTAGATTCTTCGTCCGATGAAGTGGCTTTAAAAGAAAAATGGCGCTGGGCCAGGTAGCTGAACAGCACGACAATCGAAGTGGTTAATATTTGAGCGAAAACCGGGTAAACATGAGCTCTCTCCACCAAAATCTTCAATAAAATATAATTCAGCGCCAGGTTGAACATACATACCATGAAATACCGGAATAGCTGAACTTTTCCTTTCATCACCGAATCATTGAAGACTATATATTTCGACATAAAGAAGCCGATCGGAAAAGTCACGCAAAAGGAAATGAACAAAGCCGCAACGTGGGCCTTGAAGGCATAAAATCCCAGGTCAAGTTGCCTTTCCTGCAGTATATATTTATAGCTGATAAAGTAAACAGTAAAACCCAGCAATACGTTTCCCCCACCCGATGCAGCATAACGAAAGGTCTGGAGGTTCATCAACCGGCGAAAGGGCGGATAAAAAAAATCAATGATGGGGAGAATGAAATCTCTTATGGAATGAATCTGTTTGCGCATAACCGGCCGCTAAGTTAATACCGAAATTTGTGTTTAGCACACGGATGACACAGCTTGTTCCGTCAAAGCGGGAGATTGGATGGATAAACACGGATTTTTTATCTGCGCAGCGGATAATCTGTGTTTATCCATCTGATTTGTGCCGTGGTATTAAAAGACTTTATGCTATTTGTTGTCGGGTTGAATTTCCGATATAATCCGTCCTATCTGTGTCATCCGTGTGCTGCACTAATCTGCATTTTTAAACCGCCCTCCTGTATCAATATCCAAATCCCGAATCGCCACCGTAAATTCGCTGCAAAATGAGTTACGGATGGGCGTTGTAAAAGATATAAAACCACTGGTAGTAAAGGCTTTAAAAGATCTATATACCCAGGACCCGATAGCTATCGGGTACCAGGAGGCTGACCTGACGATCAACCAGACCAAACCTGAATTTGAAGGCGATTATACATTGGTACTTTTTTCTTTCGTAAAACAATTAAAGAAATCGCCTGAGCAATTGGGTAAAGAGATCGGTGAATACCTGGTAACAAATAACCCACAACTATTTGTTTCATTCAATGTGATCAAAGGGTTTCTTAACCTCGTGATCGCAGAAACTTACTGGATCAATTTCCTGGCTTCGTCTTATACCGATAAAAAGATCGGCCATCAATCGTCAAATAAGCACAGAGTAATAGTTGAATACTCCTCTCCGAATACTAACAAACCTCTGCATCTTGGTCACCTGAGAAATAATTTCCTTGGTTGGAGTGTGGCGGAAATTTTAAAGACCACCGGCAATACTGTTTTTAAAACAGCGATCATGAATGACCGGGGCATTCATATCTGCAAATCAATGGTGGCCTGGCAATTGTTTGGCGAAGGAAAAACACCCGAGTCAACAGGTATCAAAGGAGATCATTTTGTGGGCGACTATTATGTAATGTTTGGGGAAGAACATAAAAAGCAGATCCAGGTACTGATCGCCGATGGAATGGATAAGGACGCTGCGGAAAAGAATGCGCCTATTATGCTGGCGGCACAAAAGATGTTATTGGATTGGGAGAATGGCGATCCTGAAGTAATGAACCTATGGCAAAAAATGAATAGCTGGGTCTATGAAGGATTTAATGAGACCTACAAAAAGATTGGAAGCGATTTCGACAAAAATTATTTTGAAAGCGAAACTTATCTGTTAGGAAAAGAATTTGTAGAAGATGGATTAAAAACCGGGGTGTTTTATAAAAAAGAAGATGGTAGTGTGTGGATAGACCTGACAGCAGATGGTTTGGATGAAAAAATAGTGCAGCGGAAAGATGGCACATCGGTCTATATAACCCAGGATCTGGGACTGGCGGATAGAAAGTTTGAAGAGTTTCAATATGATCAAAGCATTTATGTGATAGCAGACGAACAAAATTATCATATGAAAGTGTTGAAACTGATCCTTAAGAAATTGGGTAAACCTTATGCGGATGGTATTTATCATTTGAGTTATGGTTTGGTGGAACTGCCCACCGGCCGAACTCAAGTCGACGCCGAACTGCCTCCCTTCGCGACGATTGAAGAGTGGGAAGCGTTTGCCGACGAGGCGATC
>JANOCH010000046.1:0-1914 GCA_031412015.1 Chitinophagaceae bacterium | reverse complement strand
CAGATTCTTCTATTTTACAGCAAACCGTTTTACTGAAAGAACTGATCACCAATATCCGCGATGCAAAAAATAAGAACCAGGTAAAACCAAAAGATAAGATCAAACTGCATATTCAATCGCAGGATGGGTCGGTTTACCGTTCCATTGCCAGTATATTATCCAAACAGGTCAATGCTGAAACTATTACTTACGTTACAGAAGCCGTTGCCAACTGTATCAACGTAATGGTTCAAAAAGATAAATTCTTTATCGAAACAGAAACCGCTTTGGATAGTGCATCACAAAAAACTCAGTTACTTAAAGACCTGGAATATCAAAAAGGTTTTCTTGTCTCTGTAGAAAAGAAATTGAGCAATGAACGTTTTGTACAAAATGCCAAGCCGGAGGTAATCGATATTGAGCGAAAGAAAAAAGCAGATGCCCAAGCGAAGATCAAAGCGATAGAGGAGAGTTTGAGTGGGCTTTAACAAAACGACATCAACGAACAGTGCCCGGTATTTGAAAACCTCATTAATTGTTGATTCTTCAAGAATGCTGAGTTATAGGCCTCACCTAACCTCTCCGAAGGAGAGGAACAACACACACCTCTCGCTTTTCGACGACTTCGCCATCTTTGGGACTATTCGAAAATGTTGAGCAGAGATATAAAGCTGATGTGTTAGAGGGATGAGGCTGGGGATCTCTATTTCGGAAAAATACTCACCGGCAAAATAAACTCAAACACCGTCGCCTGCGAACGGGTGAAAAGATCATTATCCAATAAACGGCTAACACGAAAGCCAAAGCTTAATTCATACTGGTTCCACCATTTAGTGTCAATATATATCTCACCACCCACACTACGCTGATCGGCCGACTGATTTTTGTCATTAGAAAACACCCTTGTAAAATCATAGAAGGCATTCGCTCTTATTCTTTGCAGGTAAAGAATATTGGCAAAACCCCAATCTGGATATAATAAAGGAAAATGATAATTAGCAGAACTGCGCCACATCCGCGAAAAATAAGCTTCGTTATATCCCCGTGAGTAAGAAAAGCGGCTGCCGAATAACGCATTGGATGTATCTGTTTCCTGCCATGCTCCTGTCAATACAAGATTGTGCGTGGATGCGATACCCGGCAAATACAATGAAGCGCCGCCAAGAAACTGCCAGCTCTTATTATTACTGATAGCATGATTATGCTGAGCCGAAACAGCATAACCAAACCTCGGGAAAATATGTTGGACCGCCGATTGAATTTGTTGGCTAAAGCGGATAGCATGCGAAAGATAGCTAAAGTTTATGTTTGAAAAATCTCTTTTCGATACGCCCTTGATCCTGTCATTTCGATACACATAGTTAGTGCTCAGATTAAAATTTTTGAATGTCCGGCCGCTGGTAAAACTCAATGGAATACTCAACCCTACCCTTGTATCCAATTGATCCCATTCCCTGTTTTTATTATTTATTGATTGTACCCTGTTGAAAGTATATTGGGTACCGGCACTCAGGTAAGGAAACCAGGCACCATACACGGCATTAAATCCAACCGCATTTGTATTGTCGTTCTGATTGTACAGGTAGTACAATTCTGTTTCCATTGTATTCAATACATTTTGTCCATACAGGGAAAAAGTAAACTCAGGGTCTTCGTAATAAGGCCGCCAGCTATGAAAATTCAACAGTCTTGTTCCTTTTTTATAATTACTGACAGGGAAATAACGCTTTGTCGCATCACCTGAAAGAATTTCGGATATCTTATTTGCCTGGCTTACCGGGTAGGCAGCGGTCAATTCTTCAGCCACATTCATGCTAACCGGTTCCCAGGCAACCGATGTTTCATCCTGTTGTTGTAACTGGTATCCCTCAGCCGTAAAAGCGGACCATGTTATTTTACCAGCTCCGACATTTACAAAGTAATTTCCCAATGGGC